>JAAYJR010000092.1 GCA_012522835.1 Bacteroidales bacterium | reverse complement strand
GGAGAAAATGGATTATAGATGAATAATCCCTGGGTTTCAAACTGAAACTTATTAATTGAGAACTCCCGTGCAACAATCAGGATTCCACCCGTAAAGAAACCAGAACCTGCATTTTTAAGATCAAATTGTGCACCTCCTTCTACCCTGTATTTATTTATTTGGTAGGAGCCCAGGACAGAAGATTTGATATATAATCCCTCCGATACATTATTATCTCCGGCATCGATGTAAGTTGACAATGTTAACTGAGCCTGCATTTTAATTGAAAGCAGGAGCATCAGTGGAAAAATAAGGCAGTATTTAAATTTTGATTTCACCTTTCTTATTCAACTGTTTCAATAAATTGTCCGGCTGTCATAACCGGCAACTTTGAATTTTTAAAATCTTTTAAATTCCTTGTTATAATTAATTCCTGTTCGTTTTCTATCGCAGTGTAATATTGTAATCCATCTTCAAAATCTGAAAAAAGTTCATCGTTCAATGCTAATCCAATTATTTTATCATCAAGAGGCAATATTTTTACAATCAGCCTTAATTTCCTTAAAATTGATTTTACCTTGTTTGAATCCATTTGTGTTAATAAAACATAGTTTGTATTAGCTATGGTCAAAGAAGAGAGTGTTAATTTAATTTGCTTTTTATCTGCCAGTGAAAACAGAACTGCGGCCTCTTTAAAATAAGGTTCTCTTCGGGATAATAAATCGATCACAATATTTGTATCAACGAATATTTTTTGCATCCGTTTAAAATTTTATAATTTATTAAAAATAAGCAAATTAATGCTGGTTTCATTTATGCTTTTTTATTAAATAATCCTGATACTCTTTTTTGTAATCAAAATCAACCGGTAAATCAACCACCCCTGTCAAACTCTCCACCAAGGGGGTAATGGATGTTTCTTTCTCAATGTTATTTTGTTTAGTAATATGACTAAGGTAAGATTCAATTATTTTAGAAAGGCTGATCTTGTTATTACGGGCATATGCTTTAGCCCTCTCAATAACAGCACTGTTTAATCTTAATGTTAATTTAGAATCCATAGCTTTTAAATTTAAATACGTACAAATATATCAAATTTATACGTCATTTGCAATAGTTTTTTTCATGAGAATTTGATTTTTAAAGATAGCTGCATTTTGTGATATCCCCGGTTTGAAATAAAATCAATAAAATATTTGATATCAGCATTTTATCACATTAATAATTTATAGTGTTGAACTATTTACACTTTAGTATTGTTATTAAATTTATAAAATCTTAGATTATGAACAAATACATCAGATATGATAAATTGGATAAGAGTGTTACCTACAGATCATCCGGTAATGTGAAATATCATGTGTCTCATGAGATGTTTGTTGTTCCGTGGCAAATTGAAGATCAAAAGGATGTGAAGCCTGTTGACAAGCAGGATTAAATAGGTTTATCCATTTGGAATTTATCAAAAGATTACCCGACAGGTTATAAACCGGGATTGGTTATACCGTATCAAACAGACAGGTAAAATTACTCTGCAGAGATGTTTGGTATTAATCCTGAATTTGGTAAATTTACCATATAATCAATTGTGACTTATGAAACGAGCATGCTTGTAAAATCACCCAAGAGTATGATTAAAATATATGCGAGTTCCCCCGATTAAAATCGGGGCAGGCTATATGATGCCTTTAAAAATAATTAATTTTAAACAGATGAAAAGGAATTTAACTATTACACTTTTTCTTATTGCACTAATTACTCCTGGCCTTTCCTGTCTGAAGCCCTTTAAACAGGACAACTCCGGAAATCAAAATTCCCAATTTCAATCCGCTGCAGGTAATTATCAGAATTTTTGTGCCGGTTGTCATGGCGATAACCTGGAAAAGTTTGCAGCAAAGGAATGGATGGATGAGGAGGGATCCTCTTCAGCCTTTCAAAGTATCAAGTATGGTATTGAAGATATTGGTATGCCGGCATTTCAGAAAACCTTTTCAGATGAAGAGATTAAAGAATTGGCTGAGTATGTGAAGAAAGGAGTGCCTGAAGATAAAGCTCTCCTGAAACCGGCTGTTACCCCGGGAGGTGTTGTTGAATCGGAGGTACAGAAGTTTGTTGTTGATACTGTAGTTTCAGGATTGAATGTTCCGTGGGGACTGGCATTTTTGCCCGACGGTGACCTGTTGATATCGGAACGTGAAGGGAAATTGTACCGCTTTTCTGACGGTAAGTTGTCTGAACCGATAGAAGGGCTGCCGCCGATTAAGGCATCGGGACAGGGAGGATTGCTGGATTTGAGCCTTCATCCCGACTATGAAACTAATGGCTGGATATATTTATCTTATTCAGCATTGACTGCAGAGAGCCCTAAACCCCTTGGTAATACCGCTGTTATGCGTGCAAAGCTGCAGGGGAACCGGTTAGTTGACCAGCAGGTGTTATTTAAGGGGATCCCGGATAATGACCGGTCACATCACTTTGGTTGCAAACTGGCATTTGACGGAAAAGGACATCTGTTCTTTGGCATAGGGGACAGGGGACAGCATTTTGATTTTCCACAGAACCTTGATAATCATAATGGCAAAATACACAGGATCAATGAGGACGGCTCAATACCTGCAGATAACCCGTTTGTTAATCAGGAGGGGGCTATGGCATCAATTTATTCTTACGGGCACAGAAATCCCCAGGGCACGGTTGTTCATCCTGTTACCGGTGAGATATGGGTTACCGAGCATGGTCCCCGTGGTGGTGATGAGTTGAACCTTGTAGAGCCCGGATTGAATTACGGATGGCCGGTCATCTCTTATGGTATTAATTATGATGGCACTGTGCTGACTGAACTGACTGAAAAAGAGGGAATGGAACAACCTGTTTTTTACTGGACTCCTTCGATTGCTCCCTGTGGAATGACCTTTGTAACAGGTGAACGGTATAAGAACTGGAGTAATAACCTGCTGGTCGGATCCCTTAGGTTTAAATATCTTGAGAGGGTTGTTCTTAACGGCCATTCGGTGATGCACAGGGAAAAGCTGCTTGAAGATATTGGCCGGGTACGCAATGTTGTTGTGAGTCCCGATGGATATATATATGTTGCCATTGAAACCCCCGGAAAGATTGTCAGGCTTGTGCCAATTGAGTGAATTCCGGCATTCCATTTATACGATTAACCATTTATACGACATATTTACAAATATGCAATTTTCCTCCTGCACAAGGGCAGCCAAATTATTAATATGTCTTTTGTTGGCCTTTTCCCTGACATCCGGGGCATCAGGAAGAGGAACTATGCATGCCCGTAATGACGGTGATGGAAATCCTGAGCTTGTTGATTCAACCCTTTTTATCGCTGAGGTTGTTGTTGAAGCATACCAGATTTCTGAGAGGCTCCGCAGAATTCCAGGTAGTGTTTCTGTAATTTCCTCCCGGGAGATGAGGCTGACTGACAGTTATCAGCTTCCAACACTTCTGAATACCCTTCCGGGGGTTATGATGCAAAGTGGTACCCCTGTCACCGGAAGGATTGTTATCAGGGGTATGGGAAGCAGGACTCCATATAATACAAACAGGATAAGAGCATGGCTCAACGGATTGCCGGTCACTGGTTCCGACGGGGTCTCCTCTGTTGAGGATATTGATATGCAGAGCCTGGGAAGGGTTGAGGTTGTTAAAGGGCCTTCTTCAGCACTTTACGGATCAGGATTGGGAGGCAGCCTGAATTTATATACTCCGTTTGTTAACCGGAATAGTGCAGAGCTAAGTGTATTGAACAGCTCTTTTAATACATGGAATATTCACCTTTCGGGCAACCGGAATTTAAAAAAGAGTAATCTGTGGAGCAGTCTCAGTCACATGCAGACTAACGGCTACAGGGAAAACAGCGCCTACAGGAGGACATCACTGCTTTCGGCTTTCCATAAAAAGGGACAAATATGGTCGGCTGATGCTACCCTTTTAGTTTCTGATGTTAAAGGAGGTATACCCAGCTCGCTCACAAAAACAATGTTTGATGAATCGCCAAAGTCAGCTGCACCAAACTGGAATATGGTAAAAGGGTACCAGCAGTTTACCAGGATCCTGGGCGGAGTGACACTGACAGCAAGGTTGTCAGAAAGTGTAGCTAATCAGTTTACAGTTTTCGGACAATGGAACGATAATTATGAATTGCGTCCCTTCAATAACCTCGATGATCAGTCTGCGAATTTTGGATTCCGAAACAGGTTAAATATTCACGGAAACAAAACTGATCTGGTTGCCGGGTTTGAAATTATGGGGGACAGTTACAAATGGACGTTAGACAAGGATAATATCCTGATAAATAAAAATCGTGAAAACAGATCACACTACCAGGTTTTTGCTGTCTCTTATCTGAGGCCCTCCCCGGAGCTTTTGATTTCACTGGCAGGTGCTCTGAATCATACCCGTTATCGTCTGACTGACCTTTTTCTTCAGGATGGGAACCAGGCGGGAAAATATAACTTCCCTCTATTATTTTCCCCCAGGGCCGGTATTAGTTATGTTGCTGGCAGGAGTATGATACTGTATGCATCTGCAGGCCATGGTTTCTCCCTACCTTCACCCGAAGAGACATTGCTGCCGGAAGGCAATGTAAATACAGATATTAAACCTGAACAGGGTATTCAGGGTGAGGCAGGAATAAGGCTTCACATGCTGGGAAGAAGTATGAACATTGATGCTGCACTTTATTGGATAGAACTCAGGGACCTGCTGGTAACCAAACGTGTTACAGAGGATATTTTTACCGGTATCAATGCAGGAAAGACTCGTCACCGGGGAGTGGAAATTAAAATGCAGAATAGCATTTTCGAAAAATCCCGTTTCCCCGGCACTTTGGAGTCACTGGTAAGCTATACACGGTCATTTGATACTTTTACAGATTTTGAAGATGATGGTACAAGGTATGACGGAAATTTTCTGCCGGGAATACCCGAAGAAAATATTCAGATGCAATTGATATGGAATCCTTCCGGCCTGTTCGAACTGGTCACTCATTTAGGGTATACAGGAGATCAGTATCTCGATGACGGAAATTTACTTAGTCAACCGGGATATTTTATTGGAAATATTAAAATGACTGCTGCAATCCCGGCAGTAAAATTTTCCGGAATGAAGTTTTTTGCAGGGGTCAATAACTTCACAAATACAAAGTACGCATCAATGATAGTTGTTAATGCTATTGCATTTGGGAATAATGAACCGCGTTATTATTATCCCGGAATGCCTCTGAATGTTTATGGGGGAATTTCGATCAGTTTATAATGCAGGTTGAAAAGGATTCCGGGAGGATAAAAAATCACCTGTGAATTAAATTTTATACTGTTAAAATATATAATTTTATTGTTTAACTAAATTATATTCACAATGAAACAAAAAAATCATGAGAATGCTC
>JAAYJR010000140.1 GCA_012522835.1 Bacteroidales bacterium | reverse complement strand
GCCGGAAATTTACCGTCTATTGAGATATCAACATTTCCTGCATGTGTTTCGAGTATTGCTGGAGTTACTTTGAACTCAATCTGGTCTGCATTCCTTTTCATTTTTTTCAACCCCGCACATCCCGGGAAAAGGAAAGAGGCCAGTACAATTAAAATTAAAGACTTAAAGATTTGATTTTTCATGATTTCCGGTATTTTAATAATTTAAATGTTTTTATCAATTATTTACAAAAATAAAAAGCTTTTTTATTTAATAAAGCAATCTGCATTTTTTTATAATAAAATCACTTCATTTATTCCCAGAAAAATATTCTGAATTTATAATGGATCCATGTGTGGACGGACAAAATTTTTGAAGTAAACTGTTATCAACAGATCCAAAAAATGATCAACCACTGGTATCTGGCCTGCCAACTATTTATGTTGGTTTTTTACTTTCCAGGAACCGCAAAAAGCCTTTACTATTTGTTATGGCGAAAATTCCGGTTATCCCGCCTGTTGTCAGGTTTTTGTCTGTTATCCTGTCGCGGGTAACGGTCACCTTGCTTTTTTTGTTCGGAAAAACCTTCCGGTTTAGGCAATAATGCTTTACGGGAGAGCTTTAACTTTCCGGTTCTCTCGTCGACACCTATCAGCTTGACTTCGAGTTTATCACCCACTTTGAACAAATCTTCCGGTGACTCAACTCGTTTCCAGTCCATTTCCGAAACGTGAAGAAGGGCATCTTTCCCCGGGAGTATCTCGACGAAGGCTCCAAAAGAGACTAATGATTTTATCGTTCCGTTATAGATTTCACCCACTTCCGGAATAGCGGTAATCGCTTTAATTCTCTGTTTGGCAGCTTCTATGTATTCAATACCAACCCCTGATATCTCGACTAAGCCGATGTCGTCTATCTCCTCTATCACAATTACTGTATTTGTCTCTTCCTGGATTGCCTGAATTATTTTTCCTCCCGGCCCTATTACAGCGCCAATCATATCTTTAGGTATCTTAATTACTTCAATCCTTGGAACATTAGGTTTGTAATCAGCACGAGGTTCTGGAATGATTTCCAGTATTTTACCCAGGATATGCATTCTTCCCTCCCTGGCCTGTTCAAGAGCCTGGGACAAGACTTCATAAGGCAGTCCGTCGACTTTGATATCCATTTGTGTGGCTGTGATTCCTTTTTCTGTTCCTGCAACTTTGAAATCCATGTCGCCCAGGTGGTCTTCATCACCAAGGATATCAGACAGAATGGAATATTTTTCAGAATTTTTATCAGTTATTAATCCCATGGCAATTCCGGAAACCGGCCTTTTTATTTTCATTCCGGAGTCCATCATACTCATTGTACCTGCACAAACGGTTGCCATTGATGATGAACCATTTGATTCAAGTATGTCAGATACCACCCTGATAATATAGGGAAAATCTTCAGGTATCATTCTTTTCAGGGCGCGGTGGGCCAGGTTGCCATGTCCTATTTCGCGACGTGAAAGTCCTCTGGGGGTAGTAGGTTCACCCACACAAAAAGGAGGGAAATTGTAATGAAGCAGATATTTTTCTTTTCCCTGCACTGTTACATTATCAATAATTTTTTCATCCATTTTGGTGCCGAGGGTAATTGAGGTAAGCGACTGTGTTTCACCTCTGGTAAACAGGGCAGAGCCGTGAGCTCCGGGAAGATAATCAACTTCGCCCCAGATTGGCCTGATCTCATATGTCTTACGGCCGTCAAGACGGATACTTTCATCCAGTATCATACGGCGCATTGACTCTTTTTCTATTTCATGAAAATATTTTTTTATCAGGGATTCATGAAGTTCAATATCAATATCTTCAGTTTCGGCGTTTGCCTCTTTATATGCTTCAATATATTCGTCGCGAATGTTTTTAAAAGCATCAAGCCTATCACTTTTATTTTTAATTTGCTGTCTGGCAAGATCGTAACATTTTTGATAAAGATCGGAATGAACTTTATCTTTCAGCTCTTCAATGTTTGTCTCATGGCAGTATTCCCTCTTGGTAATATTCAGTTCGGCTGCCATTTCCTCTTGAACCTTACAATGTTTTTTAATCTCTTCGTGAGCAAATTTTATTGCTTCAAGAAGGTCAGCTTCAGAAACTTCATCCATTTCCCCTTCAACCATCATTATATTTTTGGAGGATGCACCCACCATAATATCTATATCAGACTGTTCGAGTTGTGTATGAGTCGGATTTATTATAAAATCCCCGTTTATCCTTCCTACCCTTACCTCTGAAATCGGTGTTTCAAAAGGAACATCTGATACTGCAATTGCTGCCGATGCTGCCAGTCCGGCCAGTGCATCAGGCAAATCTTCTGTGTCTGCCGAGACCAACGAGATCATTACTGCAGTTTCAGCGTGATAATTTTCAGGAAAAAGAGGCCTCAGAGCCCTGTCAACAAGCCTTGCAGCAAGAATTTCATCATCCGAAGGCCGGCCCTCTCTTTTCAGGAATCCCCCCGGGAATCGCCCGGCAGCAGAAAATTTTTCACGATAATCAACTGAAAGAGGCATAAAATCGATATCTTCCTTTGGTTCTTTTGCTGAGACAACTGTTGCCAGTAACATGGTATCTCCCATCCTTACTACAACCGCACCATCAGCCTGTTTGGCCAGTTTCCCGGTTTCTACGGTTATCGATCTGCCATCTGACATTTCGATTGTTTTGGTTAATATTTTTACCATAATTTGTTAATAAATAATTATTTGAATAAAATGGGTGGTGAGGTTTTTTTGTAAAGAAAGGGGTGACGAAAAGAAACTACGGCACCCCCTCAACTATTTTTTTACTTACGTAAATTCAATTTTTCAATTATTGACCTGTAACGGTCAATTTCTGTATTTTTAAGATAATCTAACAACCTGCGGCGTTTTCCAACCAGTTTTATAAGTGCACGTCTTGTGCTGTGATCTTTTTTGTTTTGCTTAAGATGCCCGGTAAGGTGATTAATACGATAGGTGAACAGAGCTATCTGTCCTTCGGAACTACCTGTGTCTTTTTCATTTTTGCCGTAAGTGCTGAAAAATTCCTGTTTCTTTTCTGAAGTTAAGTACATTTTTAAATAATTTATATGATACAATATTTAACCCGCAAGGCCGTATTTTAAATAACGGATTTACAACGGTTTAAAATTAACGGTGCAAAAATAGATAAAAGTTTTTAATTTTCAGGGGTTAACAATGGCAAATTTTTAAAATTCCTGCCCCTGTTTTTGTCAGGTTGTGGACCCATATTGAATTCTAAAAGTCCCCCGTTAATAATTTCATTGTGCAGCAACCAGCTTCTGTTTAAGGGTTCACCGTTTAATGTTACTGATCTTATGTACCTGTTGTCCGGAGAATTATTATGGGCAAGGATGGTAAAAGAATGGTCTCCCGCCTTAACAGTAACTTTACCGAAGAGGGGGCTCCCGATCATATATACTTGTGAACCCGGGGTTACAGGATAGAAACCCATTGCGCTGAGGATATACCACGAAGACAATGACCCCATATCTTCATTTCCGCAGAGTCCCCCCGGGCCCTGCCTGTATAGTTTATCCATTATCTCTCTTACCCTTTCCTGTGTTTTCCAGGGTTTGCCGGCATAATTGTAGAGGTAAGCAACATGATGGGATGGTTGATTACCATGTACATATTGTCCGATCGTGCCTACAACTCCCACATATTTTGGTGGTGTAATCACCGGACTGGCAGTGAAGAAAGAATCCAGCTTTGCCACAAAGCTGTCATTACCTCCCATGAGTTTTATCAATCCTTCAATATCATGCTGTGCAGCCCACAGATATTGCCAGGCATTTGATTCTGTATAATGCCTGTATGGCCTTCTCCCAACCAGGAGGGGATCGAAATACTTATACCATGAATGGCTGCCCTCGGTTAAAATTTCCTGTTCCCTGCCTTTTTGATGTTCAAGCCACGAACCATCAAGGTTTCTGGGCCTCATAAAGCCACTTTGTTCATCCCAGAGGTTTTTATAGCATCCTGCCCGTTTTATGAACAGGTTGTAGTCATCCTGGTGTCCCAGACTTTTAGCCATTTGTGCAATACACCAGTCGTCATAAGAGAATTCTATAGTTTTGGGAACTGATTCTGTTACTTTGTCAGCGGGTATATAGCCCAGATCTGTATAATAGGTCAATCCTGACCTCCCTGCCTCCACAGAAACAGGTGGCTGCGGCAACTCAACGGCTTTTTTCTTCATTGCCCCGTAGATAAAATCCACATCATAATCACGGAAATTTTTCACATAAGCATCCACAATAACCGGAACCAGGTGGTCACCTACCATACCTTCTCCGAAAACATTCTGGAAATGCTGTGCCGGCAGCCATCCGTACTCTTTTGTTTTAACGATGATCGATTTAATGAAATCGTTTACATGGTCAGGGGCAAT
>JAAYJR010000420.1 GCA_012522835.1 Bacteroidales bacterium | reverse complement strand
CTCATCCAGGAGCTGCTCCCGGAAAGTACATTTATGACAGTTGAAGATACTGTCTCGGATATAATTATGCAGCCCAGGGGAGGACTACTATCCCTGGGATTTTTGATGGCGCTTATCTTTTCCACCAACGGCATTGCTTCAATGATGACCGCCTTCGATGCTACCATTCACAGTATTGAACGACGTTCGTGGCTGAGCCAGCGTCTGGCAGCGATCCTTTTGCTTATTATTCTCTTTGTGTTGCTGACTCTGGCAGTAGCTCTTATTACCGGCGGACAGATCGCGATCAGTTATCTTAAGGAAGTGGAGATCATCAGGGATAGTTTTTCTGTATTTATCCTGACCTTTGGGAAATGGGTTGTGATAATCCTGCTTTTCTTTTTTGCCTATTCCTTTCTTTACTATATGGCACCCGCAAAAAAGACAAAGTGGCGATTTATTTCTGCCGGCGGTTCACTGGCTACAATACTCAGCATAATTGCAATTGCAGGTTTCACCTATTACATAAATAATTTCAGCCAGTACAATAAACTTTACGGATCTATTGGTACGCTTTTGATAGTATTATTCCTGATGTACATTATGTCATTGATCCTTCTGGTAGGATTTGAATTAAATGCAAGCATTTACCAGGCATACTGGGACAAGGAGGAAAAGAAAGATCTTTAGAAGACAGCAACCACTCATTTTTTGCCTTGTTTAAACAGCATCTCTTTCTCTTTTTTTGTAAGGCTGTCATATCCTGATTCGGCAATTTTATCCAGGATGCGGTTTATCTCTTCCTGTCTCATATTTTGTTGGCGGTTATATTCGTAATCATCCCGGGGTGGTTGTTTAAAAGTGACATTCAGCCTGCTTTTAGGTTTAAACCATTCAGCAATTTTATCCAGCCATTTTACAATTGCAGCTCCGTAATCATTCCCTTTCCCAAGCTGCACAATATAGAACCAGCCCCATGCTGCTCCCCCGAGGTGAGCAAGGTTTCCCCCGGGATTAGAGGTCGAAATGCCAATAATCGACAACAATACATAAAAAGCAGCCACATACTTTAGCGGAAATCTGCCTATAAAAAAGAGATGTATCTCCCGCAACGGGTCATAAACAGCAACAGCGACGAGGATTGCAAACACCGATGCAGATGCTCCGAGTAAAACAGCATTAACCGGGCTGAATGCCGGAAAAACATTGAATGCCACAATATAAAAGAATGCACCGGCAATTCCCCCCATCAGGTAGACGCTAAGTAATTTATCTCCCTCAAAATGATAGAGAAAAAGTTTTCCAAACCAGTATAGCCCAAGTATATTAAATAGAAGATGCAGGAAGCCGGCATGGAGAAACATATAAGAAACCGGAGTCCAGAACCGGCGAATAAGAAAATCAGGGTCAGAAGGAACAGCAAGCCATTCGATCAGGGAGAACTGCTGGTTTACCAGGAAAAATAATACACCTGTCAGTTTGACCACAAGGAATACACCAAGATTGACATAAATAAGCCTGGTTAAAACAGAGCCCTCAATAAATGTCCGTTTAATGTCGGCCCAAATATCCATTTAATAAAAGTGTTTTGTATTCTTATTCCAGTATTTAATCAATAAAAATCCAAACAGCATACCTCCGAGATGCGCGAAATGTGCAACATTGCTTCCCGGTTGTGAAAATCCGAGATACAGTTCGATCAATCCGTAACCGATCACAAAATACTTAGCCTTTATTGGTATAGGCGGAAATAAAAGCATGAGCCGGGTATTTGGAAACAGCACCCCGAATGCAAGCAGGACACCAAAAACAGCTCCTGATGCTCCCACGGTAGGGATATCCATCTTCATGGCATTAATACGCTCCATAAGGCTTAAACCTTCAGAAGCATAAGCTGTATTTGCTGGATCATCATACCAGGTATTGATAAAATCCCTAACCTCAAGTGGTACATTTGGAAGATTTTTAGTGACGAATTCATCAAGGATCTCAGGTGAAGGAGTATTTCTAAAAGCCTCGATTAAGTTCTGAATTGACGAAATTTCGAGGTAATTGACAAATGTATGCAAAGCCACAGCCCCAAGTCCGGTAACAAAATAGTACACGAAGAACCTTTTGGATCCCCATACACTTTCAAGCACCCTGCCGAACATATAGAGGGCAAACATATTAAAAAAGAGATGAGCCATCCCTCCGTGCATAAACATGTGGGTAATGATCTGATGAGGCCTGAACTTATCAGATCCGGGATAGTGCATTCCCAATATTTCAACTAAGTCAACCCCCCTGCTTTGTAAAAACCACGTTGCCAGAAGCAACAGTACATTTAAAATTATCAGGTTTTTTACAACCGGTGG
>JAAYJR010000153.1 GCA_012522835.1 Bacteroidales bacterium | reverse complement strand
TTTAAATCACCATCAGCAAAAACATATAGTCTTTAAACTCTTCCCGCAATATTTTGAGTGCATTGGATATCTGTGTTTCAACTGTACGTTTTGAAATGTTTAACCGGGTAGCTATATCATCATTTGACAAGCCTTTGAAACGATTGAGGCTGAAAACTTCTTTTGTGCGGGGGGGTAACTTGTTACATGCATCCTCTATCCTTTTTTGAAGCTCTGAAGCAATGAACAGGTCGGGATCATAGAGGCTGTCATTTGCCACCATATTTTTTAGGTCATCAATGACTTTTTCTTTAATCTTCTCTCTTTTTAGAAAGTTTATTGAACTGTTCTTCACTGAAGTAAAAAGGAAACTTTTAAAAGAAGAACATTCATTGATGCTTTCTCTTTTTATCCAAAGCCTGACAAAAAAGTCCTGGACAATCTCTTCAGCATTTTCTTTATTAAGGAGAATGTTGGATGCAAATACTACCAGGCCGGGATAGTAGAACCGGAAAAGTAATTCAAAGGCTGTCTGGTCACCCCTAATCAGCCTTTGAATGAGTATCTCCTCTTTTATGCCATTAATAGTGAACATTGACGTAAAAGTAAATTTTTTTACTCATAAATTAGAATTTGTGATCAGAAGTATTAACTACTGTATTTTATTCAATTTTATTAATCGTTTATTGAAGACAAACTATCAATTTTACCTTTTACTATCATGTTAACAGGTATGATTGTTAACTTACAATAATACAATGATCAGTATTTCAGGATTTATCACCGCTTAAGTAACGGAAACTATAGTTAACTTACAATTCCCTCAATGAATTCCCGGGCTTTTATTGCTTCATTTTTTATGAATGAGTAGTCGCCTTCTTCTACACATTCGATTATCAGCGGGCCACTTTGAAAGCCTCCTTTTTCAAGTCGGGGGATCAGGGCCGGGAAATCCACTAACCCTGTACCCGGAGTAACCATTACAGTTCTTGGCAAACGAAAATCCTTTACCGCCATGCCGACAACTACGCCATCCAAAGCTTCGGCATCTTCTACAGGATTTACTTTACCGGCGCTGAAGAACATAACATTTCCCGGGTCATACCACAATTTTAGATTTTTATGGCCGATCCGGTCGACATGAGCCCGGCATTGTGCTCCGGTTGACCCGTGTGGCTTTAATGAGATGGAAACACCTTTTTCAACACCATAGTCGCAACATTCGGCGATCACTTTATAATAATTTGGTTCAAGTTCAGGCTGACGCATGCTGCCGATGTCATTTATCTGTATGTTTGAAGAACCGCAATGGACTGAATTGTCAATCAGCCTTTTTAACTGGGCTATGCCTTCGTCGACAGATACTGTGGGATCAAAAGAACCGCCTGAAAGAGACAGAATTTTGAGTCCGCGTTTCCTGATCTCTTCACCTACGGTAATAGCAACTTCAGGGGGTGAGTCCTGGTCAATCACCCTTCCCTTGTCATGGGTGCTCAGGCCGACATAATTATAGCCTGCCTCAACTATTCCGTCTAATGCCTCAAGATAATTACGCTTACCCCAGGCCCGGGTATAACATCCTATTTGCCAGCCTGAAGAACTGCATGAGTTTAAAATTGCCCCGGCTGATGAGGCTAACATGATGCTGCTCAGGGAGCTTGTTCTGATGAACTCTCTTCTTGATAAGTTTTTCATATGGTTTAAATTAATGTTTTTCATAGGTATCATATAGCCTGCCCCGATTTTAATCGGGGGAACTCGCATATGAATATTCTTGGGTGATTTTGG
>JAAYJR010000613.1 GCA_012522835.1 Bacteroidales bacterium | reverse complement strand
GGTAATAACCAGATTGATAACTATCTGCAGTATGGTGTTTACGGGAGCAGGGAATATAATGGATCTTCAGGTATGGCACCTGACCAGTTGGGGAATCCGGATCTTACCTGGGAGGTAAACAAAACTTATAACTTCGGACTTGACCTTAACCTTTTTAACAGGTTGTACGTTAACTTTGATTACTATAAGAGATTCACCGAAGATATGCTGCTTGAAGACCGCCTTTCATGGACCACAGGGTTTGATAACCTGATGCGCAATGTGGGCAGCATGACCAACACCGGACAGGAATTGAGTATTTCAGGTGATATTGTGAAACAACATGATTTTAATATTGTTGTCGGGGTAAATGCTGCACATAACCAGACTGAAATTACTGACCTTGCCGGTGAGGATGAAATTGGAACTTATCGCGTTCACAAAGTAGGATATTCATTATATACATTCAAACTTCACGACTATGCAGGAGTTAACCCGGTTAACGGCGAGGCACTATGGTATGATGATGAGGGCAGGCTGACTAATAATTACAGTAAATCACGTCAGATTTATGGCGGCAGTCCTGAACCAAAATTCATAGGTGGAGGTTTTCTTAATGCCTCATGGAAGGGATTGTCCTTTGTCGGGAGCTTTGACTGGAAAGCCGGCCACAAAATTGAAGTAATGAATGAAGGCCGTTATCTTAGGTCTGACGGATATAACTGGTACGGTAACCATGTAAATACATCACTCGATTACTGGAAACAGCCGGGTGACATTACCGAAACACCGAAGCCTGTGGTTGGCAACTCAAGTGAGTCTAATGCATTTGCAAATACAAGATGGCTTGAAGCAGGTGACTACCTAAGGCTAAAAGAGATTACACTGGCTTATGATCTGCCTGCTTCCGTGATGAATTCACTGAATTTCATGGATAAGATCAGGATATATACAAGCGCTTATAACGTTTATACATTTCACAGCCTGAATGCTTTTGATCCTGAAAGAGGCAATGACGGGCATGCATATGGTATATATCCTACCGCGAAGAATTTCATTTTCGGTATTGAATTGTCATTTTAAACCCTAAAAACAGATTACAATGAGAACAATAGTAAAAATATATTAATTGTATCGGGGTTATTTTTAATTTTCGCCGGGTGCGAAGATTTCCTGGAAAAAGAACCCGTGCTTCAGCAGACTTCAGAACTTACACTTAGTTCATACGAAGGATTAAATAAGGCAGTTATCGGGGCATATGCCCCACTTTATAATGAAGACTGGTATGGTGGTTATTTTGTGCTGTCTTCTGAAATGAGAGGAGGTAACGGCAAACTGAAGCCGAATGATGCAGGATACCAGTTTGATGCCTATATATGGAATTATACCACCGAGAATACTGAGGAACTTTGGAGTATGGCATATACTACCATTTCCAGGGCAAACAATGTGATAAATGCAGTCCCTGCTTTTGAGGGCAGTGAAGAGGAAAAGGCAATGCTTCAAAACTATAAAGCTGAATGTCTGTTTCTCAGGGCACTTGGATACTTCGACCTTGTAAGGCTGTATGCACAGCCATATTCTCATGACAAATCAGGCCTTGGTGTTCCGGTTGTTACTGAAACTGTCATTTCTGAACCTGCACGTAACAGTGTGGAAGAGGTTTATAGTCAAATTGTAAAAGACCTCAAAGAGGCAGAATCTCTCTTTGGAGATTATAAAAGAGAAGGCGGGGCTGACCCAAAAGCCTTTGCAACCAAAGAGGCTGCGCAGGCTTTGTTAGCCCGTGTTTATCTATATATGGAAGATTGGCAAAACGCCGCTGATTATGCTACTAAAGTGATCAATTCGGGTAAATTCCAAATGTGGACTGCAGCACAGTATGTCCCTGTCTCTTTAAATCCGAATGGAGCCTGGGGGCGTGAAGCGGAAGGAAGCGAAGTTATCTTTGCTGTTCATGGTTCGCTGGGGGCTACTGCTTTCCCTGGACAGGAAGGTATTCCTTACATGACAAACCCGAAGTTCCATGGCGATGCATGTGCTTCAAATGACCTTCTGAACCTGTATGAAGAGGGAGACGTAAGACGTGACCTTTTCTATTCGGATCCTGACGGACGTGCAATTTATGAAGGTTATTGGTGGACCAATAAATATCCGAGCAAAACAGGAGATGGAAGTACCAATAATACGCCTGTCCTGAGGCTTTCAGAAATGTACCTTATCAGGGCTGAAGCTATCCACAGAGGGG
>JAAYJR010000456.1 GCA_012522835.1 Bacteroidales bacterium | reverse complement strand
CCCGATTCAATCAGTTCTTCAAGGCTTGCACCGGCATTGAAAAGCTGTTGTGCGGTAACTCCTTTTTTGTGTAATTCTTTTATTGAGAAACCAAGCTCGAGAATTTTAGATGAGTGCGGATCATCCTTTACACACCCGGTTATTAACCCGGAAATAATAGCCAATATTAACAAAAACCTCTGCATTTTATGGAATTATTGAAAATCCGACTTGTATGCCGAATCCGTTAACATTCATTTTTAACTCTTTATCTTCACTATATACCAGGCTTGAGTAAGCATAGCCTATCTCAATATCCAGCGACACATATTCATTAATGAACCCTGCCAGTCCAATTCCGCCTGCCATTGCAGGTCCACTGAAGAGGTCATCATATTGGGAGCCTGTCATTTCCGAATAACTTTTTGAGGCAAGATATCCAGCTTCCGCGGTAACATAAGGTTTGAAATTACTTTTACCGAAATAGTATCTCCCCAGTACTGATGCTCCAAATGTTGATTCTTTAACTTCGAAGGTATTGTAGCCGTTTTTGCTGAAGGATAAAGGGGTTGTGACTCCAAGTGCAAAATTATTGGCAATAAAATAACCAACTCCCGGATTAAGTTCGAACGACGATGTTTTCATGTCTGTGATATCATTACCGTCGTATTTAATTGTGTTTGTGCCAAACACTGCAGTGAGGTCTGTTCCTGAAAAAAACAGCCATTTACCTTTCTCTGTCTGTGCAAAAAGAGATACGGGCACTAATAAAATTGCTATAATGATTAGTCGTTTCATATAAGTAAAAATTAGTTATAAAATCAATAATGAATAATTAAATGGGATTTAATGTTATCCTGGTTTTGATCTATTCAGGGGCAAAGGAAATAAATTTTTTAAAAAAGTCATTGCTGAAAGGAAATGTTAGAGATCATCTAATTTTTGTTTTATATTATTGATATAATTAGGTTCCGTTCGCTGAAGCGAACGGCAATGGATAAGGTTCTGAACTAACTGGCTGCTATGATCTGAGCCTTATCCTTTGTTCTTCCGTTCGCTGAAGCGAACGGCAATGGATAAGGTTATGAACCTGCAGGCTGCATCATCTGTGCCTTATCCATTGCCGTCGGCTTGAGCCGACGGATTGTCTGGATTCCTGATTTAACAATTTTTTTTGGGATATAATTATTCTTCTCTTACTGCTGCAACTCCCGGCAGTACCCTCCCTTCGAGGTATTCAAGCAATGCGCCGCCTGCAGTTGAGATATAGGAAATTCCGGAGGCGATATCAAATTTATTCACACAGGCAACTGAATCACCTCCGCCAACAAGAGAGAATGCTCCTTTTTTTGTAGCTTCCACTATTGCTTTACCTACCGCTTTTGATCCTCCGGCAAATTTATCCATTTCGAAAACACCAACCGGGCCATTCCAAAGAATGGTTGCAGAGTTTTCTATTACCTCTTTAAACAGAGCTATACTTTCAGGACCGGCATCCAGTCCCTGCCATCCTTCAGGTATCTGATCGGCAGAAACAATTTTGGTGTTGGCATCTTCACTGAAAGCATCTGCTGCAATAACATCAGTTGCCATTATCAGGTTTACTCCCTTTTCCCTGGCCAGTTTTTCAATGTTTTTTGCAGTATCCAAAAAGTCAGGTTCACAAATGGAATCACCTATTTCTCCACCGTTAGCTTTCACAAAGGTATAGGTCATGCCACCACCCAGGATAAGGTTATCGACCATGCTGAGCAGGTTTTCAATAATAGGAATCTTTGTAGAAACCTTAGCTCCTCCCATTATTGCAGTTAACGGCCTTTTAGGATTTTTTACCACTTTATCAAGGCTCTCCACTTCGCTTTCTATAAGATATCCAAACATTTTGTCATTGGGGAAGAATTTTGCAATGACAGCTGTTGATGCATGTGCGCGGTGTGCTGTTCCAAATGCATCATTGATCCAGCAGTCTCCGTTTTTTGCTATTTGATTTGCAAACTCTTCATCTCCTTTTTCTTCTCCTTTATGAAAACGGAGATTTTCCAGCATTAATACCTCACCGGGTTTAAGTTCACCTGCCATTTTTTTAACCTGCTCACCAATGCAGTCGGGAGCCATTTTTACGGTTGCACCACCCAGTAATTCTGACAAATGGTTAACGAGGTGTCTGAGTGAGAATTTATCTTCGGGCCCGTTTTTTGGCCTGCCCAAATGAGACATGATAAGGGGGGAACCACCTCCTTCAATTACCTTTTTTATTGTGGGTAGTGCAGCAAGCATGCGGGTATCGTCGGTTATCTCTAAATTTTCGTTAAGGGGCACGTTGAAATCAACGCGGATCAGAGCCTTTTTGCCTGAAAAATTGTAGTTGTGAATTGTTTGCATATTATTTTAAATTTATGGGTTTCAATAATTATCAAAGATAGTAAATTAATCCTGCACTATATGAGACAGGTAATTGTAAATATTCTATGATAAATAAATTTTAACATCTATTTTTGGGCTATGTTTTTCAGGGATGTAATTGGACAAAATATAATTAAGGAAAGGCTGATCCGGTTTGTGAGCGAACAGAGGATAAGTCATGCATTAATGTTTACCGGTCCGGAAGGAACAGGCAAACTGGCACTGGCTCTTGCCTTTGCACAGTATGTATCATGCCGTGACCGTAAGGAAACTGATTCATGTGGCGTTTGTCCCTCTTGCCGCAAATATCAAAAACTGGTACATCCGGACCTTCATTTTGTATTTCCGGTTTACAATACAAAAGATTTAAAGAAACCAGTGAGCGATGATTACCTGCCCTCCTGGAGGGAGATGGTGAAGACTAGCCCATACTTTACCCTCAGCCAGTGGCTGGCATTCATTAAAAGTGAAAATAAACAGGGATTGATTTATGAGTCCGAAAGCGAATCAATAATTAAAAAGCTGAGTCTTAAATCCTTTGAGTCAGAATATAAGGTGATGGTCATTTGGCTGCCGGAAAAGATGCATCCGTTCTGTTCCAACAAGTTACTAAAGCTTATTGAAGAACCTCCCAATAAAACTCTGTTCCTTTTAGTAACTGAAAATGAGGAGTCTGTGATAACGACTATCAGGTCAAGGACTCAACGGATATTCGTGCCGTTTATCGATAATGAGTCGATGAGTGAAACCTTAATAAAAGTACACGGATACTCCCCTGATCAGGCCAAAGACGCTGTTAGGCTGGCGAACGGAAATTTTATTACTGCAAGAGAGTTTCTCAATCCTGATGATAACAACTCCTGGTTTTTTAATCAGTTTCAGGAAATGATGAGGTTTGCCTATATGAGCAATATCGCCGAACTGGTCAGATGGTCAGAAGAAATGGCAAACCTCGGACGTGACAGGCAGAAGGTATTTTTCAGCCTGTCATTAAGGCTGATACGTGAATATTTTGTTATGAACCTTAACCAGCCGGATCTGACTTATCTGAGCAGGGAAGAACTTGGGTGGGGCGAAAAGTTTGCTCCTTTTATTAACGAACGTAACATTATTCCACTGTCTAAAGAGTTTGAAAAAGGGATAACCCATATATCCATGAATGGCAATGCCAGAATAATCTTTTTCGATACAGCCCTTAAGATCACCAGGCTAATAAAAGCATAAAAGTCATTCTGTTACCATCCGGGAGCATCTCGTATTATAATTTGTATTTCAATAGCAAATTAATATTAATCATTATTTTTGTACTTTGTAGCGGAATTCCTGATTCAGAAGGATAAACCCGTTACATAAAAGAAAGTTAGGTATGGAAAATAAGGAGTTGATAGACAGAGGGGTGTGCACTTCAGAATGGGGGTGTTGTGCAAAATTACATGCAACCAATTGGTTGAATGATATTACCGGCACATTAGATTCAGAAAATTTAATAGAGGTCCGTTTTAAAAATACACGTAAGGATTTTTTTGTTAATGTAAATAACCTAAAGCTTAATCCTGGTGATTTGGTGGCGGTTGAGGCAAATCCAGGCCATGATATTGGCATTGTTTCACTGACAGGAGAACTTGTTGGCAGGCAGATGAAAAAGCATAAACCAACAATTATAAATGGGGAATTACGGAAAATATACCGTAAGGCCAGGCCTCTAGATATAAAAAAATGGCGGGAGGCAATTGCACTGGAATACGAAACTATGATCAAATCCAGGAAAATCGCTTCAGGGCTAAAGCTTAATATGAAAATTGGAGATGTTGAATATCAAGGAGACAGGACTAAAGCGATTTTTTATTATATAGCGGATGAAAGGGTCGATTTTCGAAATCTGATAAAGGTTTTAGCCGATACTTTCAGTATCAGGATTGAGATGAAACAGATCGGGGCACGTCAGGAAGCCGGGAGGATAGGGGGGATCGGCCCCTGCGGAAGGGAACTTTGTTGTTCAACATGGATTTCCAGTTTTATATCGGTAACAACAAATGCAGCCCGTTATCAGGAAATTTCTCTTAATCCCCAAAAATTAGCCGGACAATGCGGTAAATTGAAATGCTGCCTTAATTTTGAGGTGGATTCTTATATTGATGCTCAGAAAGACTTTCCGCCGACTAATATTCCGCTTCGTACTGAAATTGGTGACTATCAGTTTTTTAAGGCTGATATTTTTAAGGGTATTTACTGGTATACTGTTAGAAATGAAAATTCAACCGGACAGGTGGCTTTGCCGGTTGAAGCTGTAAAGAAAATTCAGAAACTGAATAAGGCAGGTAAAAAACCTGAAAAACTAATTTCTGCTGATGTTGCAGTAACAAATAGTAATGAAGAGACCTTTCTTAATATGGTTAACCAGGAAGATCTTGACAGGTTCAATTTAACAAAGAAAAAGATTAGAAACAGGAAGCAGCGGAAAAATAGCAGAAATCAACAGCGGAAAAAGCGATGAGAGGGTTTATTTTTCAATTAAGCATCTTAGCAAGTGTTGTCTTTATGATAAACTCATGTGACAGCACCAGAGTGTATGATGAGTATAAACAGGTTACCCGGTCGGAGTGGCATAAAGATTCCCTGGTTGTTTTTGAAGTCCCGGTTAATGATACAGTCCTGAACTATAATCTGTTTCTGAATATCAGAAATGAGGTAAATTATCCTTACAGTAACCTTTGGCTGTTTGTTGAGATCGTTCAACCTGATGGGATGGCAGTGAAAGATACTTTCGAATTAATTCTGGCAGATCCCTCAGGAAAGTGGCTGGGTAAAGGTTTGTCAGGTATCAGGTCCCGCCGGGCTATATACCGGCGAAATGTCTTTTTCCCATTATCCGGCAATTACCTAATAAAAATCCGTCACGGGATGAGGCCTGAAATGCTAAAGGGCATACACGATGTAGGGGTAAGAATTGAAAGAGCAAGCATGGATTAAATCGATTTTTCGGGAAATAATAGTAAAAGAGGTATTATAAATATTTTATAGAAGTGAGCAGGAATAAACTAGCCAGGTTTGAAGAGATTAAATACTTTGATAATGTGGTTCAGGCGCCATTTCATTTGATGAGCGAGAAGAATTTTTATCTTCGCGGATCATGGGCAGCAAAATATTTTAGAAACAGCAATCCGATAATTCTTGAGATTGGATGTGGCAGAGGAGAATACTCAGTTGCACTGGCAGAAAAAAATCCTGATAAAAATTATATCGGCATTGATATCAAAGGTGCAAGGTTATGGAAAGGGGCGAAGGCAGCTTTAGACAAAGAGCTTGATAATGTTGCCTTCCTGCGTACCCATGTGGAGATCATAAACAAATTTTTCGCACCTGATGAAGTGGAAACTATCTGGATAACTTTTCCTGATCCGCAAATGAAAAAATATTCAAAAAGACTGACTTCAACAGTTTTTATAGACAGATACAGAAAGATCCTTAAACCTGGCGGAACAATTCACCTTAAAACAGACAGCAGGTTTCAGTTCATCTATTCCTCCAGCCTGGCACATCTGAACGGATTTGAAGTACTGGTTGAAACATCTGACCTTTATAATTCTGATTTTCTCGATGATACTCTTATTATTAAAACCTATTACGAAAAACAGTGGTTAAGCCGGGGAATTGCTATCAAATATATTTCTTTCCGGTTGAATAATAAAGATCTGAAAGAACCGGATATCGTTATTGAAAAGGATAGTTACAGAAGCTTCGGACGCAGTGCCAGGGTAAATTAATGTTGAACCTCTGATAATATTTTAAGCTGTTACAACTTATGGACGATTTTTTTAACAGGGTTTATGAAGTAGTAAAGCTGATACCCCCGGGAAGGGTTACATCTTATGGCGCCATTGCCCGGTACCTGGGTACTGCAGGGTCTGCGCGCATGGTGGGATGGGCAATGAATGGTTCACACAGGGTAAAAGATTTTGTTCCTGCGCACCGGGTGGTTAACAGAAACGGACTGCTTACCGGGAAGCACCATTTTGATACACCTGATACCATGCAGGAACTTCTTGAAAATGAAGGAATTATTGTAATAAATAACAAAATTGTAAATTTCGGGAAGTATTTTTGGGATCCTTTGAAGGAACTTGATGCTGATAGTTAAATGCACCTGTAACTGATGATATCCTTATAGGAGTATCCAAATATTTTTAACTTTGCACATTAATAAATTATAATAGTTATGGCTGAAATACCAGGAAAACTCATTGTCCCCAAAAATGTAACGGATGCATTAAGGGAAGTAAAATATCCGGGGGGTGACAAAGACATTGTTACTCTGAATATGGTACATGAAATACGTATTGCAGGGAAGAAGATAAATTTTTCACTTGTCTTTCAAAAAAGTAATGATCCTAATATTGAATCACTTGTGATTGACTGTGAGAAAGTAATTAAAAAGCATTTGGGAGCAGATGCCGAGATAGAAAATAATATAGCAGTTAAATTTTTGCATGATATGGAGCGGCCTGTTCTGCCGGGTGTCAAGAATATCATAGCAGTTGCATCAGGCAAGGGAGGGGTCGGAAAATCAACAGTGGCAGTAAACCTTGCAGTTGCCCTTGCCGGGACAGGTGCCAGTGTCGGACTTATTGATGCCGATATTTTTGGTCCGTCGGTCCCGAAAATGTTTGGTGCAGAAGATATTAAGCCTATGGGTGTTAAAATTGACGGCCGTGAACTTATCAGTCCCGAAATAAAATATGGCGTGAAATTTTTGTCTATCGGTTTTTTTGTCGAGACCGAGAGTCCGGTTATATGGAGGGGTCCGATGGCTTCAAATGCCCTAAAACAACTGATCATGGATGCGGACTGGGGTGAATTAGACTATCTGCTGGTTGATCTGCCTCCGGGAACAAGTGACATCCATCTTACTCTTGTCCAGACTGTTCCTGTTACTGGAGCAGTTATTGTTACCACACCCCAGGATGTTGCACTGGCTGATGTATTACGTGGCACCAATATGTTCCAGAGTGAATCGATAGATGTTCCTGTGCTTGGTTTGATTGAGAATATGTCGTGGTTTACACCGGAAGAGATGCCTGATAAGAGGTACTATATTTTTGGGAAAGAGGGAGGTAAAGCCCTTGCAGAAAAGCTGGGACTGATATTATTAGGACAAATCCCATTAGTTCAGGGTATCAGAGAGGGCGGTGATGAGGGTGTACCATCAGCAGTCCAGCCTGATTCAATAACAGGTTCAGCATTTGTTGAACTGGCAAAAGACCTTGTGCATCAGGTAAATCTCAGAAATATCAGAAGAGCGCCCACTAAAAAGGTAGAGATAACGCGGAAATAGTTATTGCCAGTTGTTGAAAAGCAGTGGCACTTCTGAGAAAACAGATAATTTATTTTAGTGCAGCATTTAGTTAAATCCGTGCTATGAATAACAATATTCTGTGGAAAAAATAGTTTATACCTAAAGCCAAAAAATTTTTATTGAAGCGGTTTGTATTAAATATAATCGGCATAGTTTTAATGTTGCCTCTCTTCCAGGGGTGTTCCACCGAGAAGAACACCTTTGCATCTCGTGCATATCATAATGTTACATCCAAATACAATGTTCATTTCAATGCGTCGGAGAGTCTTAATTCCAGCATTGAAAAAATTGAAGAGAGAATTGAAAATGATTATACCAGGCTTCTTCCGGTTTACAAAGAGTCTGATCCTTCAGCAGCCAATATGGTTCAGTCTGATATGGATTATGTCATTCTGAAAGCGTCTAAACTTATAGAGATCCATTCTATAACAGAAAAACCAAAACGAAGGAAGAGAAGGACCAGAAAGTACCAGGAATTTGCGGCAAAGGAGGAGTTTAACCCATGGATAGACGATGGTTATCTCCTAATGGGGAAAGCATATTTTTTTCAACACAACTTTTCCACCGCGATTAATAATTTTTCCTACGTGCTCCGGAAGTATCCCGAAGGAGATGCACAACATGAATCAAAAATATGGTTATTACGAAGCTATTCCGAGCTTGGACGTTTTGATGAAGCCGCTGAAGTGATCAAATCACTGCAGGGGGATACCGAATTTCCGGGGAAACTGGAACGCGACCTGTCGATGGCTACAGCAGATTTTTATATCAGGCAGGGTGAATACACCGAAGCGATAAAATTCATTGATATAGCTCTTAAAAAAACAACCTGGAAAAAGCAAAAAGCAAGGCTTCAGTATATTAAAGCACAGTTGTACGAAGAGGCGGGTAATCCTGATCAGGCCGGCAGGGAATACGCAGCCGTGCTGAAGCTGAATCCTGAATATAAAATGGCCTTTAATGCCAGAATAAATGCCTTCGGGGTATTATCCGGCACAGGTGATGGGGAGGAGATGAAAAAAGAGCTGCAGAAAATGCTGAAGGACAAGAAAAATCAGGAATTTCGTGACCAGATTTATTATGCTTTGGGCAATATTTATTTTGCAGAAGGAAACCGTGATCAGGCTATTGAAAATTACAGGCAGTCAGTTGCGTTCAGTATAAGCAACCAGTTCCAGAGAGCTTTGTCGGCAGTTACACTTGCCGATCTCTATTTTGAGGATTTCAACTATAAGCAGGCCCAGGCATATTATGACAGTGCAATGATCATAATTGATGAAAACTATCCTGATTATGCGAAATTGCATGAAAAATACCGGAGCCTGACTAACCTTGTTGATAACCTGTTGACCGTGGAACGCGAAGACAGCCTTCAGAAAATTGCAAAAATGCCTGATATTGAAAGAGAGGCTCTAATCGCGAATCTGATGAAGGAGGAGCAGGAGCGGCAGCGTAATCTGGAAAATCTGGCATTACAGGGACAGATTGGTCAGGGATATTACCGCTCGAACCGTTATCGTATGGGCATGGGAAGAGGCCAGCAGGAAGGAGGCTGGTATTTTTATAATCCCCAGACAGTTTCTTACGGAGAGGTAACATTTAGTCAGCGTTGGGGACAGCGAAAGCTTGAGGATAACTGGAGAAGATCTAATAAAAGTACGGTATCAATGGATGAAATGGATGAGGTCGTCGAGGCCGGCCAGGAGCAAATGGAAATGAAGGAGGACGATCCCCTCAAAAAAGAGTTTTATACTCAGGACCTTCCCCTGACTGATTCACTTATGGCTCTTTCTCATGATCGTATTTTAGAGGCTCTTTACAATGCAGGCAAACTGTTTAAATCGGAATTTTCAAACTATAAACTCGCGGCAGAGGCGTTTGAAGACCTTCTGAAACGATATCCTTCAAATATTTATGAGCTATCGGTTTATTTTGACCTGTATGATCTTTACGAATTGATGGGAGATCAGCAAAAAGCAGCATATTACCGAAACCTGATCATATCAAATTATCCCGAAAGCAAGTATGCCCAATATCTCTTAAATCCCAATTTTTTTGTTGAGATGGAGGCTAAAACAGACAGTCTTAACAGACTATATGAAGAGGCATATTCCAGCTACAGGTCGGGCAATTATAGAAACGTTCTCAGGCTGAGTAGTATGATAAAAAGGATGAAACCTGACAGTGTGATAATTCCGAAAATTGACTTTATGCATTCAATTGCTGAGGGTACACAGACAGGAATACAGAATTTTGAGAATTTATTGAAAACATATCTGCAAACATATCCGGATAAAGAACCATCTCCCCTGGCTGAAGAGATTCTTACCCTGATACAGGATAGTACCCTTGCCGATTATCAGAAGCTTGTCGAGATGGGTTATATAAATGAAGAGATTCAGAATGAAGAATTATTGCTTAAAGACCGGTTGGAAAATGATGAATTCGGAGGTAAATTTTCATATGAGGAGGATCTATTACACTATTTTGTTATTGCCTATCCCCGGGATGCAATTGTTGACCTGAACCGTTTAAAATTTGATATCGCAAATTACAATATAGACCACTATACCAAAATAGATTTTGATATTGAAACCGAACCACTGAATGAAGATTTGATGCTTTTGCTGGTAAGAGCTCTTGATGATAAGGAGAGTGGAGTTATTTACCACCGGGCTATTATCAGGAATGCTGCTGTATTTCAAACACTCAGGGAACTGAATTATTACAATTTTGCTATTTCTTCAACAAATTACAGGCAGGTTCTTTCTGAAAATTCACTTACCGATTACCTGAAATTCTTTGTAAAAAATTACAGCCGGTATATTGGTTCAGACTTTAGTGATGAGGAGCCGGCAATATCTCCTGAAGAGCTTATGGCTAAAGCCCGGGAGGAAGATAACATACTCCGTGAACGGGGTGAATTTGTAGTAGTAAGGACAGGAGCATCAGAATTGTTCAACAACGTTATTGATACTACCCAGTCATTCGTGCTTGCTGTCAAAGATCCGGGATTCTCCATGCGCACTGCACTCAGGGACTTTGCTGAATTTAACAGGAATGAGTACAGAGAATGGAATCTTAAAACCAATCTGACTTCAGCAGGCGATTATCAGATCCTGATAGTCCGTGATATCCCATCCCTCAACGAATCTATGTCTTATTTCCGGAAGGTTGTTATTACAAGAAGCCTTTTTGAGTCACTCGGACAGACAACTTATCGTAACTTCTTAATAACAAATGAAAATTTGGAAAAAGTTCTTGATGAGGAACTGGTTGAAGAGTATATTGATTTCTTTAGAAATAATTATATCGGACAGTCACAACCAGCTAAGTCGTCTGATGATGAACCAAAATCAGGAGAGACTGGTATAACTCCCGAAACAGAAAATACTAAACAGCAGGCGCCGGAAGAATATTCAGGGCCATACAACAGTGACATTGAAAAATCACATCTGTTTGTATTTGTTATACCCAAAGAGGGAGTTGATAAGGCTGCATTCGTTGACAAAATTAACCAGTTCAATCAGGTAAGCGGGGACATTTCCGGATTAACAGTCAGGGAAACTCCGCTTGATGAATTCCGCGACCTGATAATTATTTCAGAATTGTCAGACAGTGAAAGTGCTACCCGTTACTTCAGAATGGTTGTTCAAAACCGCGACCTCTATTCATCATTGGGGGAGGCCGAGTATCGCAACTTTCTTATAACAACTGAAAATTTTGATGTTTTCCTCCGCGAGAAGAATATTGCTGATTACATGGACTTTTACAAGCAGAACTATCTTGATAAATAGTGCAACTGGTTAAAGTTTGTTAATCCTAAAACTAAATCTTTTATTTGTTTGTAACTTTATAGGACAATTAAAACATTGTTTATGAGGAAAACAAATATACTTTGGGTTGATGATGAAATTGACGTTTTGCGTGCACATATTCTTTTTCTGGAGGAAAAGGATTACGATGTTGAAACGGCAACAAACGGACTAGATGCGGTAGAGAAAGTAAAGGAGAATTTTTATGATATTATTTTCCTTGATGAGAATATGCCCGGCATGACAGGCCTTGAAACACTGAACCACATAAAGACCATCTCTCCAAATGTGCCGGTAGTAATGATCACCAAAAGTGAAGAGGAAAATATTATGGATGAGGCCATTGGAGCAAAAATTGCTGATTATCTTATTAAACCGGTGAATCCTAATCAGATATTACTCTCAATAAAAAAAAATATAGACCAGCGCAGGCTTGTCACCAGGCAAACTACATCTGCCTACCAGATGCAGTTTTCGGAGATCGGAATGCGAATAAATGACAGGCTCAACTTTAATGAATGGATCGATATATACAGAAAACTGGTCTATTGGGAAATTGAATTGAGCGGGTCAGATGATAATACCATGGATGAGGTCCTGACCATGCAAAAAGATGATGCCAATAAAGGGTTTTTTAAATTTTTCAGGGATAATTATCTGTCATGGCTGAATAAAGAGTCGGACGATCGTCCCCTTTTATCAGTTGATATTTTCAAACAGAGGATCTTCCCTTTGCTTGATGCCGGTAAAAAAGTTTTTGTGTTGGTTATTGATAACCTGCGTTTTGACCAATGGAGGGTGATAAGTCCGGTGTTCGAAACATATTTTCATGTAGCTGCAGAAGAGTTATATTTCAGCATTTTACCTACAGCTACCATGTATGCTAGAAATGCCATGTTCTCGGGAATGATGCCTTCTGAAATTGAGAAACATTATCCGGATTTATGGGAAGACGATGATAGTGAAGGTAATAAAAATCGGCATGAGGAGCAGTTATTAATTAAGCAGATGGAGCGTTACAGACGTAAAGAGAGTCTTTATTTCGAAAAAGTTTCCGGAGTCCACCGGCAGGGACAGACCACCGAAAACCTGAAAAATATACTGGACAATGATCTGTCTGTAATGGTTTTAAATTTTGTTGATATGATTTCGCATGCCCGGACCGAAATGGACATGATACGTGAGCTTGCAAATAATGAGAAGGCTTACCGGTCGCTGACCCTGAGCTGGCTGAATCATTCCTCTCTTATAGAAATAATTAAAATTCTTGCTGATAAAGATATCCAGGTCATTATCACCACTGATCACGGAGCAATCAGGGTTGATAATCCTGTAAAGGTTTTAGGCGACAGGGAAACAAATACAAACCTGCGTTATACGCTTGGTAAAAATTTGAATTATAAGTCAAAACACGTATTTGAAGTCAGGGATCCGCGTGATGCATATCTCCCGTCAAGAAATGTGAGCACAAGTTATATTTTTGCCCACAATAAAGATTTTTTTATTTATCCCAATAATTATAATTATTTTGCAAATTACTATAAAGATACATTCCAACACGGAGGAATATCACTGGAAGAAATTATTGTGCCGTTGATCAGACTAGTTCCTAAAAGATAACTATATAAGACAGGATTAACTAAATTATAAAATTTTAAACGAATAAAAGAAAAATGTTCTTTTTTAAACAGAAATTTCAAAAGGCATATGTTTAAAAGAGTTTATGGG
>JAAYJR010000276.1 GCA_012522835.1 Bacteroidales bacterium | reverse complement strand
GTTCGAGCCCCAGCTGAGTCACTTTTTACAAAAACAAAAGAAAACAAAAGCGTACTCCCATTGGATTTGGTCTGATTATGGTTAGACTTATCCAGAATATTTTTTCAAGAAAATGCTTAAATCAGTGTTGCAGAGTAAATTGGTATTCTGGAACATAATTTGGCCCAAATTCGAGCATAATTGTGCAATTTATAATAATTTAGCAACCCACGAGTACGATCAACTATCTACAGGTAGCAATTGGGATAACAACATCAATATGTAATATACAGTGAAATATGGTAAAGGAAATATTGATCCCACCCGATTAATTGGTTTTATGACTGTCCCATAGTTCCCAACCATTTATATTTGCCATGATAAATATAAAGAAGCAATCACTCAAATAATGAATGCAAAAGAAAAATTTTATAAATAAATATGAACAAACATTTTATACAATTTACTGTCTGTTTATTAATATCTGTTGGATTTTTAAGTAATGTACAAGCCGCCGATATCAAAAACGACACAGCATTGAATGTATTTCACGACTTGAATGTAGAAAATATTGAAATCGAAGTCTCATTTAATAACGGGAGACAAATTGTAAATACAGAAGATTTTATCTTTAATGGAACATACTATGAATGGTACGATAAGGTATTGAATTTTGAGATACTTAAAAAAGAGGGTGGATACCTGATCACTCCAACAATAACATCAACTTCTGCTTTGCACTGCGATTACATTAAAATTATTTTCAGATATAAAGCAGACAAAACACTACAAAACAGCATGATATTTTCTTATGGAAGTAACGTGTTTGAAATGGGATTCGAAACATATATGACAGAATATCTGAAACCACGAAACTCAAACAGAGGTGGAACGCATTGTGGTATATACCATAGCTCACGGGAAAATTGTGTTTTCCTTGGCGTAGTAATACCATTAAAAAACAAACAAACCTTCAAAATCACCCCGGTCGATAAAAGAAGAGCAAAATTCGAAACAACAACGCATTTCTTGAAAAGCCATGCAAATAGCAGAGAATTGGCAGGAGAACAATTTTGGTTCTGTACATCTAAGAATCCTATGGAAGCATTCACTACATATGCAGATTTCGTACCACTTATGCCCGAAGAAGAACTTGCACCGCAACTCATAGGATGGAATAGTTGGGAGTGCTATTTAGATGCTATAACTGAAAACGACATATTGGAAAACGTAGAAAATATCTCAAAAGACCCCGTGTTAAGAAACAAAATCGAAAGTATTGTTATTGACGACGGATGGCAACATCGTTGGGGGGAATGGTTCCCCAACTACAGATTTTCAAATGGCATGGACCTTCTCGCGGATAAAATTAAAAGCGCTGGATTTATACCTGGTATCTGGATACACGGACCGCAATATCAAGATCGTTCTTATCCCTCGTTAACACGTCCTGATTTATTTTTACAAGCAGGTCGTACAAAGGTAATGGATCCGACGCATCCTGAAGGAGCCAAAGAAATCTATGAAACTTTCAAACGCTTATACGACTGGGGATATCGAATATTTAAAGTCGACTATGTTTCTGATTATATTCAGGTGGAAAGTGGTTTTTACGACAAAGATGCAGGTGTTTATGATGCAATTCGCCAACTGTTTGATATCATTCGCTCTGCAGTAGGCGAAGAAAGTCACATTATTGGTTGTGGTTTTCCCGCCGGCGTGGGACCAGGGTATGTGAATTCTTCGCGGGTTGGGGTAGATATACACAGTCACTGGAACAATGTTAAGTGGGTTTGCGAGTTTTTACAAGTCAGCTATTGGCAGAACGGCAGACTATATCGTGTCGACCCTGATTTCATCACGGTAAGAGGGCGTGAAACAGCCGAAGTATCAGAAGTATACTCGCCTGTGGAATACACAATTGAGCGTGTATGGAATGCAGGGGAATACCTGACATTTGACGAGGCGCAAACATGGGCGAGGATTGTCAAGTTTTACGGTGGTAACCTTTTTCTTTCCGATCAGATTTCAAAGCTGAATGAAAGAGGGAAAACACTAATTGTTGAAAATCTTGAAACACTCGGCACCTCTGCCAAACCAATTGATCTTGGCGAAAACAGGAATGCAAGTATTTGGTATCATTACGAAACGAATACTTTGTTGGTGATAAATTTTGAAGATGACGACAGAATCATGGAAATAGATGTAAGTAAATACGGGATTGCAATTCCAGGTTCAATATCTTCCCCGGAAGATGTGGTTTTAAAACAGGGTATCATAAAAGCTACATTGAGAAAACATCAAAGTGCAGTTATCAAAATGCTCTAAAATCCTGTTTGTATGAGTTAAACATGACCTTCAACTAAATAAAAGTACAAACGAATATTAAAGAACTCTTTAGTGGCAATAATAATTTAAATAAACAGTTTGATTATCCCTTCCTGCCACTTTGGAAAAATAAAACCAGACAGTAGAGTCATAATTTATTAGTGGACACTAGTGAAATCAATTTATATAAAAATAAGCCGTATTTTTACAAAATGAAGAACTACTTAATAATCATATTGTTAATCACATTCAGCATAAATTCAATCGCACAGCCAGTTTTCAGTACTTTCGAATTAAGGTATTTCTCCAGTGATCCGAAAGCCAATGGCGAAACCGATTTTAAGGGCGAAACAGAATGGCTGGACACCGAAGGGAGGGTTGCCTTTTTAAAGGATTATGCAAATTATGCTTCTCTTTTTTTTGGTAATCCGGACCTGGATAAAAAAATAGTTTCAGACGATGAAATCAATCAGTTAATAAGGAAAATAAAACCTCAGCCAGCAACCAACATCCGCAGAACAATCCTGTTAAACGGCTGGAAAAGTTACGGGTATAGACATGGGCAGGACCAACAGAGGCAGCAGGCATTAAAAAAATGGGGAAACCTTACTGGTGTGCACATTGCCAACGGAAAACTTGAACTGGACCAAACTACAATAGAAAAAAAGTTTGAGCCAATTACCTGGCGGTTCAAACTGAAAGGAAAAATAAAGCTTTTCCCCGGCAGCAAGGGTACGCTTAAATTGACCGGAAATGGTAAAACGGCGGTTTTAATGGATTTTAGCAGTCAGCAACTGAAACAGGAAGAGACGGAATTTATAATTGAGGGTGACCTGACAAAAAAAAGGTTTAACAGTTATATTGATGGTAAACTGATCCACGACTTTACTTTAATGGCTGATACTTCTGTAACCTCCATTTCTGCCTTTTCTGTTTCCTCAACCGGAAAATGTTTTCTCGATGACCTTTTCCTTTTTAGTCACACCCCCCGGGAAAATGCAAACTACCCATACATTTCCAGTGTGTTGCTCGATGAAAATTTTGAGGTTAAACCAGCTGCAGATGGATGGCAGTCCTTCGATTTTGATGACAGCCACTGGAAAGAGGCAGATCTGCCCGCAGTGCACGGCGGACTTCGCGAAAAAGAAGAATTCTTCTATTTGAGAAAAAAAATTTTTGTCGACGATTTTGAACAGGCATTTTTGCAAATGGAAACACTCGATCCGGGAGGTGAAGTTTGGGTAAACAATCAAGTAGTGGCAGTTGTCAACAACCGGCACCCACAGGAAATTGAAATTACAAAATTTCTTAAAAAGGGTCAGGAAAATATTATTGCAGTGAAAGTTAATCCTTACAAATTAAGTTTTCCGATGGGCCACACACCTACAGACCATCATATCGGCTGGTTTTTAGGGAGAACAAAACTGCTTCTGACTTCTAAATGCAGGATAAAAGAGATGAAAGTGTTCACGCAGAAACTGGGAAAGGAAGCTTTTCAGTCTCATAACGTCACTTTTCAATACCCCGGCCGGCACTTCTTTGAAGGAAGTGTGGAAATAAATTATTATCCCTGGTTTCCGGAAGAAGGAGAACTGGTTGCATCCTTTACCCGAAACGTAAAAATCCGTCCCAGCATAGAGGATGAATTCCAGTTCAAATTTTCTGTTCCTGCTCCTCAACCCTGGAGCCCCGGTTCGCCCCGCTTGTATAAAGTGGAGGTTATTTTAAAAGACAAAGAGGGAAAGGCGGTTGATGACTATATAATTACAACAGGAATCAGAACAGTAACACAGGCAAACGGTCATCTGTACATCAACGGAAAACCCGAAATGCTCAATGGCGCACAAATCATGGGACTTCGCACCCCAATAGAAACAATTGCAAAGCACAACCGTTGTGCACCACCGGAGACGGTGGCTGAAGAGATGCTTATGATTAAAAAGATGGATGCCAATCTGCTGAGAGTGCATGTGCATGCCGAAAAAGACACTGCAGATGGGATAAACGATCCGCGGTATGCCGAGTTTGCAGACCAAATGGGGATTTACCTTATTTGGTCAACAGCAGCATTTATACGTGAAGGGGAAGGCTGGAATATTGATTTTGAAGGTTATCCCAAATTTATGAAACAGGTAATTAATCACCCAAGTATTGTTATCTGGGAAGCGTCCAATCATCCCAACCGGTTTAAACTCCATGACATTGACGAAACCCATGAATTTGTGAAAAGGGTATACCAAAAGCTTTCAGAAACAGATCAGAGCCGCCTGATTTCACCAACCTCCTTCTGGCAACATACCCATTACGCCAATTATGACGGGTCTCTCGATTACCAGGGAAATAGTATTACACCGGTCTCTGAATACATGGCCGAATTGAATACGCGCGGAAGCCAGGATGCCTATACAGGATATGGTGCTGAGTGGTCGAAACTTAGAAATGCCCCAAATGATTGGGCTGCATCTTGTCTTGCTGCAAACGATAAGGCCTATTTTAATTTTGAACATGCAGAATCGATCGGGCAGCCAAACTGGGAGTTAAGCAAAGGGAAACCGTGGTACCTGGTTCATTCCTACGAATGGGATTACGACAAAGGGAGCATCGGCAGAAGGCTGACTTCAGATGAATGGAGGGAAAGCCAGGCATGGCAGGCATTCTCAGCCTGGGAATCGATGAAAAAACAAATGTTGTTAGGTTACGATGGATTTTCATGGTGCACCATCCGTGGCGGAGCCAATATGGGAACCTACCAAAAGCCCCTGATTGATAATTTACGGCATCCCAAACTTGCATGGTACACCAATAAAATGGTGTTTCAGAAAACATGGGCAGCCAGTAACAATGTGGATGTGGTTTATGGCCCGGATGATGTGATAAGCCCTGTCATTCATCATATTGGTGATTCCAAGCGGGTTGATCTGACCGCAAAACTTCAAACCCTCCAGGGGGAGACGTTGGAAATTAAATTGTTTAAAAATATTGAACTTGAAGAAGGACGGGGTATTTTGCAGCTGGAGGGATTTCGTTTTGAAGAAATGAGAGACGGAATTTATGCCATAAAATATGAATTGAATTATTCAAAAACAAAATAAAAAAAGACGGGAAGTGCCTTGTTCAAGAGCGATAAACTTTCCACCAGATAAAAAAACCGCTCACCAAGACAATAATCAGACAGAGGCCGGCCAGTGGAACATACAGTATATAAAACGGCCCGATAATATGTTCAAAAATCCGGCCGGTATGAATTTCAAGGGAGGTATTCCACAATGACACAGGCGAATTCTCCAGGATTTCTTCCGGCATTTCCGGAAAAAATTTCCCTGATAAAGGAAGCGCTCCCCGATTGTAATCAAACCACCAGGCATTTTCTCCTGCTTCAATCAGCCCTGCTATCATGTTTACCCCGACAGGACTACTAATTCCCTGCGGTGGAGAGTAAGGTTTTCCTGTATAAAAATCATGAATACCGCCACTTTTCAAATTCCATACATACATTCCGTTAAATGACCCTGTAAGGTATTTTTGTTCTCCAAGACTTTTAAAAACATTTAATCCCATAATGCTTACAGGCGGTTCCGGTACTATATGTTTTAGTCTGCCGGCCAGCGTTTCTTCTGCAGTAAAGAATCCTTCGGATGTAGAAAAAATGTATCGGTTAAGATCTTCGTCCCACGCTACACGTCTTAGTTTATCGAACCATGGATTTGGGTTATCGAGGTGCGTACCCGGAATAATGCCCACTTTTTTATTGGCGATGGGAATAAGCAATGGCGGTCGCAGGTGGATCCCTGCCAATGTATTAATAACCAGGAAGACAACAAAAATATATCCCGCAACATTGTGCCAATGTAAATTGGTTTTAAATATTCCCGCCAATAATTTAACCTGCTTTTCCTTTCTTTTCCGGCGTTTTATGATTTTCGGGAAAAAGAGATGGAGCAATCCTGTTACTGCCAGAAAAATGGTAACCAGTCCCAGCAAATCGACAATAATTTTACCGGGCAGTCCCCACAATTCACCACTATGCACCTCCCACAGTGTATTGAACAGGCCTGTTTTTCGCTCGTAACCCTCCGGTTCAGGAAGCTGAACTGTTTCAAAATCCTTCCCGTCAACCGTTTTTAGAAGGTAGTGGCGGGTAAGCACAAGAAGAGTGTCCTCTTTCATATTAATATCGGCAATACGTTCCTGCTTCACAGGCAAGTGTATTTTTTCCCATTTATTGGCTGTCCCGGCCCGATTATAAAGCCCAAAATGAGTTCCGGCAAAAAAAGTGTTGTCAAATGCGGCTACTGAATAAATTTTCCGGTTATCGATACCCTTGGGAAATCCCTGGTTAAAGTCGGTGAAACTGTCGAGGCTGTAACTTATTTCCCACACTCCGATGTTCCCATAAATTAACATTCTATTATTTTCGATTGGCAGTGATCCCCGCACCGAAGAGAGATTCCAGTTTTCGTAACGGTAATTGGGCGGTAATAAATTGCGTGAAATATCTGTGGAAGAAAAAAATTGCCGGTGGTTAAGCACAATTCCCGATGCAGCAAATAAAACGGCAATAAAGGCAATAATAATCCCCGGCCACTTGTGTAGTTTTCTGAATATTTTAACAGCGTTGTTTTTACCCATAAAGTGTTGCAAAAAATGCCGGTGCCAAATACCCGGCAATGTTTACTATCCTGAATTATCAGTCAGAAAATAAAAATTATTTACGCTATCAAGACCTGTATGGCAATGATGAATGGTGAAGGTTAATTTTTAAAGCTCCCGTTTCAGTCCGGAAATATCCTAAAGAAAATTCAACCTTAGTCTCATTTTCCGACAAATCCATAAAATAATAGTTCCCCATAACCAAAGCATGGTCTTCATAAAAAATAAACCCGGAATTTTCATATCTCATCTTTTTCCATGGCTGAAGTGCAAATCCATGATCTTCAGGAAAATCTTCATTCTCACCGACAAAATAGGAAACAGCGCCTGCTTTTGTTAACCTGAATTGTTTTTGGCCTGCCTTTGTCGGCTTAAACAATACCGGCCCCTCATTATATCCATAAAGATCATCAATCATCTTTTTTGCAAGTTCATTGTAATCTTCTTTCCTTAGAAAAGCCTTACCAATTCCTACTATTCTGTCAGCCAGATTTTTTTGGGCCTCTAAAATTTCCAGTTTGTCAATTCTCTTCATTTTAAATTAAATTCTAAAAAATTGTTTATCTGATCAACACTCATTTTCTTTCCAACAATAATTTTATTGTGATCCAAAAGATAAATACCCGGTGTATAACGTGCATCATAAAGAATTTTAAATCGAGATTTATGCTTTTCATCCCATACATTAGTCCAGCCATTCAGTCCGTGTTCTTCGATAAAACTTATCCACTCTTTCTTACTATCCATAGAGTAGATGGCATAAACTTCCAATCCCTTTTTATTAAAAACCTGAAAGACTTTTGAATAAAGATCAGGTACAAATTCCTTACAGTGACTGCAATCAGGTTCATAGATCAGCACTATGGTATAAGGAGCCTCAATCTGGTGCAGATTAATAAATTCTCCTTCAATACTTTCCAGTGTCAGGTCAGGAGCTCTCATACCCATCAGGTTATTTTCGAGAAACAGAAGGTTTTCCTTAATCTTTTCCATTGATTCTTCTGTTGCCCAAAAAGCCTCGCCTGACAGATAATACTTTCTGGCAATATCCACAAATAAGGCATCCATACCCATTATATTGCTGTTTATACTGCTATTCAGAAAAAATGAAGTTGCAAACTGAAATATCCGGGCTGAAGATTTAACCTCTTCCAGGAAATCCATAACATAGTTTTTCACAGAATCATAATTCTGATAAAGCACTTTGGTGAACCAGGTTTCAAGTTTGGGTTTGAAAAAAGGAGTATAGAGGAAGCGTTCATCTGTATAGTCAAAATAGTCCCAGAAATGCTCTCTCTGATAATAGTATCTCGCACTAGTCAGAAGTGAATCGTTACCCGGCACCTCAGGAGGAAGAGATGATTCATCAAGTGAAGGAACATAGTTAGCTCTTACAAACTTTATCAGAAAAGAATTTGGTAAATCACTTTCCAGATTATCCCTGTAATTGCGCAGTTTATCATCCAGGTTATTTAGTTGCTGATGCAAAACAGGTTTATCCTTTTCATCTGCCTTTTTTATTTTCTCTTTTATTGCATGGTTTTCCTCCTGAAGTTTTTTTAAAAACAGGGCGTATTCTGCAAACGCCTTTGTCTCTTCAGATCCGTCAATTCTTATATTTTCGATTCTGAACGAATCATTTGAAATTGAAAATTTCTGCCGGGAACCCAGAATAATATCAAAATGATTATCCTGGTCAAGATAAATTTTATAAAGCCCCTGTGGCATTAAGGAATCAGCCTTAAATATCCCATAACCTTTTTCGTCAAGGTGTATAGTGTCTTTGGCATAGATATTCCCAAGGTAATACTGAGCCAGGAAGATTTCTTTACCTGCAGCCTGTTTCAGATTTACTTCAATATTTAATCCCTCACCAAAAACAGTTAATGGCAGAAATATAGCAATATATAAGATTGTTCTGATCATCTTCTGAATAAACACTTCTCCATTTACAGGAAATAAATCCGTAAAATTAAAATATGTTAC
>JAAYJR010000326.1 GCA_012522835.1 Bacteroidales bacterium | reverse complement strand
GAAATAATATCCCCAAGATGTTCCCTCTCAACCTCAAGCCACCTCTCCGGCAGCTGGTTGGCATGTTTACCATCGGGGCTGACAGCAACCTCTTCAGGGACACCCGTATCGACAATAACAGCTCCAAGTGACTCCGCATTCCTGCTGGCTTCAGGCCTGATGTCTGCTGCATATACCGATGCTCCCAGTCCTTTGGCCGTGGCAAGGGCCCTGAGCCCGGCAACACCCGTACCGATTACCAAAACCGTTGCCGGCTTCAGCCTGCCCACTGCACTGGTAACAAAGGGTACAAACTTGCTGATGGCGTTCACTCCCATTATCATCCCTTTATAACCGGCACAGGCACTCATCGAAGAGAGGGCATCCATCGACTGGGCACGGCTTATGCGCGGAACCCCGTCAAGGGTAAGGCCCGTGATGCCCCTCTCAGCCATCTGCCTGACCATATCGTGGTTAGCAGGAGAAGCCGGGTGCAGAAACGTTATCAGGTACTGGCCCTTATGCATCATCTCAAGCTCATGACAGCCCTGCTCCTGATTATACCGGGGCTCCTTGACCTTCAATATAACCTCACTGCGGGCAAATAATTCCTTTACATCTTCTACAATGACAGCACCCTCTGCCCGATAGGAATCGTCACTGTAATGAGAACCTGTGCCGGCTCCTTTCTCGAACAGGACCGTAGCACCGGATCCGACCATCTTTTTTACCGTCTCGGGAATCGCTGCAACACGATTCTCTCCCGGCATGATCTCCCTGGGAATACCGATTATCATGGTTACGTAATATTAAATTTTTTATGCTAAAAGTATATTATCCAAAGTTATTAAAATATGATATAAATTAATAATTAACAGATTATTTTGAGGTAAACTAAAAAAAAGAGCTTAAAATAGTGATTGTATGAAGTTAATTAATTGATAAAGCCCCGTTCGAAAAAATTCATTATCTATTGTTTTATGACTGATACTTGTATCTTTGCCCGGTTATAAAATATTTACTATGCCAGCAGTATCAAACAGAGGAAAAGCAATGCCTGATTCACCAATCAGGAAATTATCACCTCTTGCAGAAAAAGCAAAAGCAAGGGGCATAAAAGTATATCATCTCAATATCGGGCAACCTGATCTGCCCACTCCTCCGCAGGCATTAAAAGCGATTCAAATGATTGATCGGACTACTATTGAATACTCTCCCAGTGAGGGAATACGGTCATTTCGCGAAAAGCTTGTACATTATTATAACAGGTATAAGATAGAAGTTGAGGCAGATGATATCATAATTACTACAGGAGGAAGTGAAGCTGTGACCTTTGCATTTATGAGTTGTCTGGATCCGGGCGACGAGATAATAGTCCCTGAGCCTGCATATGCCAACTATGAAGCTTTTGCCATTGTGGCAGGTGCTGTAATTAAATCAATAGCTGCAAATATCGAGGAAGGTTTTGCTCTCCCCCCCCTTGAGGAGTTTGAAAAGCTCCTTACCCCAAAAACAATGGGTTTAATGATCTGTAATCCCACTAATCCGACAGGTTATCTTTATACCAGGGAGGAGATGAACAAGATCCGGGACCTGGTAAAAAAATATGACCTCTACCTCTTTTCTGATGAGGTATACCGCGAATTTTGCTATACCGGATCACCCTATATTTCTGCATTTCATCTTGACGGAATAGAACAGAATGTTGTATTGATAGACTCGGTATCTAAAAGATACAGTGAATGCGGACTGCGTATCGGGGCGCTGATAACTAAAAACAAGGAGGTCAGGCGCAATGTCCTTAAATTTTGCCAGGCAAGACTAAGCCCTCCTCTTATTGGCCAGATTGCTGCAGAAGCCTCACTGGATGCAGACCCTGAATACATGTTAAATAACTATAATGAATATGTTAACCGCAGAAAATTTTTAATTGACGGACTGAACCGCATTGACGGGGTCTATTCTCCTATCCCTATGGGCGCTTTCTATACGGTAGCCCGTCTGCCTGTCGATGATGCAGATGACTTTTGTGCATGGATGCTTTCAGAATTTCAGTATAATAACCAGACCCTGTTCCTGGCTCCTGCAAGTGGTTTCTATACATTGCCCGACAAAGGAAAAGACGAGGTTCGAATTGCATATGTTCTTAAGAAGGAAGACCTTGCAATATGCCTTAAAATATTGGAAGAAGCATTAAGAGAATACCCCGGAAGAAAAATAAAAATCGCAGAAGAAGAAGCTATCCGGGCATCTTTATCATGAAACGAGTCATGTACTATCATACACACAGGAGAAATATTATAAATGACGAGTTCCATCTAATGCCTGAAAAATTACTGATTATTAATCAGTTAATCTTATGACTTGTTATGGTTATAAATCTACCTGAGATTTTTAATCCGTTCCATTGCTTCCACAGTATTCTGGCGGCCGGCAAATGCAGAAAAACGAAAGTACCCCTCTCCGGAGGGACCGAAACCAGACCCGGGAGTTCCGACAACATTAGCTTCGTTGAGTAATTTATCAAAAAATTCCCACGACTTCATATCATCTTTTGTCCTTACCCATATATATGGTGCATTAACTCCGCCATATACTTCATAGCCGGAAGCGGTAAGACTTTCTTTCATGATTTTTGCATTGCCAAGATAATAGTTTATAACTTCAGCTACCTCTTTTTTTCCCTCCTCTGAATAAACAGCAGAAGCTGCTTTTTGAACAGGATATGAGACACCATTGAACTTTGTTGATTGCCGCCGGTTCCAAAGTGACTTCACAGATACAGAATTCCCCGATTTGTCGTATGCAGTTAACTCCCCGGGAACAACAGCAAAGGCGCATCTTGTCCCGGTGAATCCCGCAGTTTTTGAAAAGCTTCTGAATTCAATTGCCAGCTTTTTGGCCCCTTCAATCTCATATATTGAATGAGGAATATTTTCCTCTGTGATAAAGGCCTCGTAAGCTGCATCATACAAAATAATACATCTGTTTTTTTCGGCATAGTCAACCCACTTTTTCAACTCATCTCTTGTAGCAACAGTGCCGGTGGGATTATTTGGGTAGCAAAGGAAAATAAGATCCGGCCTCTCTTCAGGAAGTTCAGGAATAAATCCATTTTCCCTGGTGCAGGGCATATATATAATGCCGTCGTAATAACCATTGGGCTGACATGAACCTGTCTTGCCCGACATTACAGTCGTGTCGGCATATACAGGATAAACAGGGTCACAAATTGCAATTTTGCTGTCACTGCTGAATATCTCCTGAATATTACCCGTATCACATTTCGAACCATCAGAAATAAAAATATCATCGGCAGAAATATCAATCCCTCTATTTTGATAGTCATTCCCTGCAATGATTTCACGCAAAAAAGAGTATCCCTGTTCGGGCCCGTATCCCCTGAATGACTCTGATTTGGCCATCTCCTCAACACCCTCGTGAAATGCATTAATTACTGAAGGAACAAGCGGACGTGTTACATCGCCTATGCCCATTTTAATTACTTTTTTGTCAGGATTGGAACTGATAAACTGTTCCACCCTTCTTCCAATTTCCGGGAATAAATACCCTGCCTGGAGCTTTTGATAATTTTCATTAATTAATGCCATATCATAATTTTTTATATAGCTGCAAAGTTAAAAATAAATTGCCATGTGCATAATTCACCAGCCTTTGGCAGGGAAAATTGCCTGATGTTTAATACTTTTGTAAAACAAAAAAGTATATTATGCAGAATTTCTTTGTAAAATCACACGGATTAGGAAATGATTATATTGTTTTAAATCAAAATGAATTGCAATTTGAGTTAACCGATAAGGCAATAAAAACAATTTGTGATGTTCATTACGGAATAGGATCTGACGGGATACTTCTCAAGGTACCAAGCTATAAAGCGGCATTCGGATTAAGGATTTTAAATCCTGACGGATCTGAAGCAGAGAAGAGTGGCAACGGACTGAGAATTTTTGCCAAATATCTCTATGACCTCAAATTTGCAAAATCATCCTGCTTTACTATTGAAACCCCGGGAGGTATTGTACAGGCTAAAATTATAGAAGAGAGTAACGGCAAAGCCCATATTATCAAAGTGGATATGGGAAAGGCTGACTTCTCTTCTGATTCTGTCCCTGTTAAATGCAATAAAAAAGAGTGTATCGACGAAGTATTAAATCTTGAATACAGGGATTATGAAATTAACTGCGTCTCGGTTGGCAATCCGCATTGCATTATATTAAAAGATATTCTGGATAAAAAAGAACTACTGACCTTCGGGCCTCAGATAGAAAATAACCCTATATTCCCCAACCGCATCAACGTTCAGTTTGCCAAAATAATTTCACCGGATGAAGTTGAGATTCTGATATGGGAGCGCGGAGCCGGATATACCCTGGCTTCAGGCAGCTCAGCATGTGCCGTGGCAGCAGTCCTGGTAAAAAAGGGACTTGTTAAACCTGAACTGAATATTAAAATGGCAGGAGGGAGTTTAAAGATCGGGATCGATGATAACTGGAATATTGGAATGACAGGTGAAGTGAGAGAAATTGCCAGCGGGACTTTAAGCAGGGAACTTATAGCCGGCCTGACAAGCAGATAATTATTAATTCTCTGATAAGCTTTCAGACTTTATTTAGATTAATTCTAAAAATAATATTTAAATTTATATTTTTGTTAAATACATTTTCTTAAAATTTATATGGCAGATAAAAAGTTACCGTTTTCAAAATCACAGCTTGAAGAAATCATAAAAACCTATCCAACCCCGTTTCACATATATGACGAAAAAGCCATCAGGGATAATGCGGCCAGGTTTAAGAAGGCATTTGAATGGAATGAAGGGTTTAAAGAGTATTTTGCAATAAAGGCAACTCCAAATCCCTACCTTATGAAAATATTAAGGGAAGAGGGTTTCGGCATTGACTGCAGTTCAGAGACTGAACTTGAACTGGCAAAGAGGGTAGGCATGTCGGGAGATGAAATAATGCTGACCTCAAACGATACCCCGGCAGAAGAGTTTAAACTGGCAAAGGATATGGGGGCTATTATAAATCTTGATGACATATCCCATATTGAATACCTCGAAAAAAATGTCGGTGTCCCGGAAACAATTTGTATGCGTTATAACCCGGGAGACCTTAAACAGGGGAATCTTATTATCGGTCATCCGGAGGAAGCAAAATACGGATTTACACATGAACAAATTATTGATGGTTATAAAATATTAAAAAACAAAGGAGTTAAACAATTTGGGGTGCATACCATGGTTGCCTCAAATGAGCTTGATCCTGATTATTTCGTTGAAACTGCAGAAGTTTTGTTTAACCTTATAGCAGAGGTGGCAGAAAAAGCCGGGGTGCGCATAAATTTTGCAAACCTGGGAGGAGGAATTGGTATTCCTTATCAGCCGGAACAGAAAGCAGTTGACCTGGAGTATGTAAGTGCAGGAATAAAAAAACTGTATGAAAAAAAGATTGAAGGTAACGGACTGGCACCACTGAAAATATTTTTTGAGTCGGGAAGGGCTATCACCGGCCCCTATGGCTATTTGGTAGCCAGTGTGCTTCACATAAAAAAAACATACAAACTTTTTGCCGGACTGGATGCAAGTATGGCAAATCTTATGAGGCCGGGCATTTACGGTGCATATCATCACATAACTGTTGCCGGCAAAGAAAATGAACCTCACACAGTTAAATACGATGTGACCGGCTCACTCTGTGAAAATAACGATAAATTTGCAATAGACAGGATGCTTCCTGAGCTTGAACCTGACGATATAGTAGTAATTCATGATACCGGAGCCCACGGCCATGCAATGGGATTTAACTATAACGGCAAGCTCAGATCCGGAGAGTTACTGCAGCGTGTGAATGGGAAGATTGTTGAGATAAGACGTCCTGAAACAATTGAAGACTATTTTGCTACTGTAGATTTTGAAGGGTTGAAAGATTTTAAAGTCTGATAAATATTCAATGATGTGAAAATTGGATTTGATGCAAAGAGAGCTTTTCTGAATTCTTCAGGACTTGGAAATTACAGCAGAAATACTCTGAACGCCCTGCACAGGTATTTCAATCAGAATGAATATATTCTGTTCTCACCTAAAATCCGGAGCGCTCTTTTTAATAATTATTCAGATTTTACAACAGTAACACCAAAAAATCCGGTTGCCGGGAAATTGAACTCTCTTTGGAGGAGTCTGTTCCTGGTTCCCGTATTAAAAAAACATCATCCGGATATTTATCACGGACTTAGCAATGAGCTGCCTGCCGGCATAAAAAACAGTGGCATAATATCGGTTGTAACGATCCATGATTTGATATTTTTTCGATATCCCGGATTATATAATTCAATCGACCGCAAGATTTATTTACTGAAATTCAAATATGCATGTAAGGTTGCTGATAAAATAATTGCAGTCAGCAATCAAACAAAAAATGATATCATAAACTTTCTGGGTATTCACCCAAACAAAATTGAGGTGGTCTGTCAACCTGTCAATCCGGTATTTTTTGAAAAACAGGATAGCAAGGATATCCTGAAAAAGTTTAAAATCCCTGAAAAATATATTCTGACAGTTGGCACTATAGAACCCCGGAAAAATCAGCTTTCCCTGATCAGGGGAATCTGTGAATCAGGTATTGGAATCACTCTTGTTATAGTGGGGAATCCCACCTCCTATTTAAAGGAAGTGAAACGGTATGTTGAGACAAAAAAGGCAGGTGACAAAATTATTTTTCTTCAAAACCTTCCGGTTAATGAGCTGGCCGTTCTTTACCAAAATGCAACTCTTTCTGCCTATATCTCTAAATCCGAAGGATTCGGCCTGCCTGTAATTGAAGCGATGGCAAGTGGCTGTCCTGTGCTGACATCCTCTGTTTCATGCCTTCCTGAAACTGCCGGAGATGCAGCGTTATTTTGTGATCCTGAAAATATTCAGGATATCGGTTCCAAAATTTCTGAGATTCTGAATAATGATGATTTAAAAAATGAACTGAAACAAAAGGGAAAAGACCGGGCAAGCCTGTTCCACCCTGAAATTTGTGCCGGACAATTAGTCTCAGTCTATGTTAATTTATTAAACGACAAAAATGATCGAGGACTTAAATAAAGCGTTGGAGGTATTAAGAAAGGGTGGTGTTATTTTATATCCCACAGATACTGTATGGGGTATTGGTTGTGATGCCACTAACCAGGAAGCGGTAGAAAGAATATATGCCATAAAGGAACGGGATGATTCAAAAAGTATGCTGGTTCTCATGGAAAATCCTGCTCTGCTCGAACGTTACGTAAATAATGTTCCGGATATCGCCTGGGATCTGGTAGAGATCAGCGCCACTCCCCTTACCGTCATCTATCCGGAAGCAAAAAACCTTGCTCCAAATCTGATTTCAAAAGATGGCAGTATAGGAATCCGCTTTACCAAAGAAGAATTTACCACCCGCTTACTCCAAAAATTCCGCAAACCTGTAGTCTCAACCTCAGCAAATATCAGTTCAGAAAAAACACCTTCCAGCTTTGATGAAATTTCAGAGAAAATAAAAGCCGCTGTGGATTATATTGTTCAAT
>JAAYJR010000475.1 GCA_012522835.1 Bacteroidales bacterium | reverse complement strand
TTGCATTAGTAGTGAGTGTATATTCTGAAAATACCTGTTTTGAGAGAAGTTGGGCACCAGACTTTCAAATCTGTATGCGGATATTTTGGTGATTTTCAGCTTCTGTCAAAGGCAGAGTAATCTTTAGAACATCCCAAAAAGTTTAGTGATGGTTAAATTTTTAAATCCTTATTCTTGTAAACAATAAAACATACGCTAAGAGAGATCATACAAACACAGAAAATAATAATGAACGCAATTGTTTGATCAATAGCATAATAGAGATCCTGGTTAATAAAGATCTGACTGAAAACCATATTCAAGATTATACTTGTATCTGAAAGAGTGATTTCAAACAAAGAGGATATCATCATAAATGGTGATAAATAACCCAGATTTTCAAGACCCGATGGAAAGGTTATCCCAAATAAAAACGGGTGTCGAAGGTTTGGAAGAAGACTGATAATCCCGGCTATATACGTGCCGGACACGATTAATAATGAAGTGCCTGATGTGTGTTTATTATTTGACTTTAAAGCTGAAATCATAAATCCGACTGCCATAAAAACAAGCCCAATTACAAAAGTGCATAGAAAGAGGTTTCCAATCTCAGCGAATAATTTTTCAAATGAGAGAGAGGGAAGTATGACTAAATGGTAGGTTATCAGACAGACAAAACCGACAATTGTCAGAATTATTGCATATGATAGAACAGCAGTAATTATTTTTGTAAATACAATGCTTGATCTTGAAATCGGTTGTGCATAAATATATTCAATAGTTCCCTTTGCTTCTTCTTTAATAAGTGATCTGGAACCTGCTTTTATTGCATATAATGCCAGTGACAGATTAATTGCGACAAGCATGATCATCGAGAGATAAACCAGAGTAATATCTATCAGATTATCCATCAATATCAATTGAGCTGCAAGAATAATTGAAAGAAATACACTCCAGAGAATTATTGGTTTAGTGTATGAACGCATCTCAATCATAAACAGTGTTAAGTTCATAATTTATCCCCATCATCATAGTATTTTATATATTCTCCCGCTAATGAGTTATTTTCAATAATTATATCTGACATTTCAATGCAAGATACTGTTTTGATGAGTGTTGACAGTTCACCCGTGTATGAGAATTTTACTGAGTTGTCATTATCTGAAATAATTGTAACATTAAGTCTCTCAAGAATTTCACGATTTAAATTTTCAGCGGTAATCGTTACAATCTTTTTGTTTGTAATAGCTGTATCAAGTCTTTGCTCGTTAATGATTTTCCCATTTTTAATAAATCCTGTAACAGTACAGTGATCACGTATTTCTGCTAAATTATGGCTGGATAAAAATACAGTTGCACCTTTTTTTGCAGCCTCTTCGAGCATTTCGAATAGACGGATCTGGATAAGCGGATCTAAACCGCTTGTTGGTTCGTCTAAGATTATTATTTTAGGTTCGTGAATTAATGCAGTTGCTAAGGCAACTTTCTTTCTGTTTCCAAGTGACAGTTCCTTAAATTTTTTGTTTTTGTCAAGATCCAATCTATTGCATATCGTGTCAATTCTACTGTAGTTTTTGTTACGGTGAAAACGAAGGGTATTTTTCAGGATCTGATCTGTTGTCATGTTAGGAAAAAATCTTACGTCTGACGGAGCATAACCAAGGCTTCGTTTAATCACATGGGATTTTTTGAATACATCTTTTTCAAAAACAGTGGCAGTACCGCTAGTTGGTTTTATTAGGTTTAATATCAGTTTAATGAAGGTTGACTTTCCAGCACCATTTGGTCCGACAAATCCGAATATGTCTCCCTCTCCAACATTGAGTGAAACTGAAGATATTCCACATGTTTTTCCATAATTTTTGGAGAGAGATTGTGTTTCAATTATATTTGTCATGTTTTTCAGATGAGTGATATAGATTTTTAGGCAATTAACTTTTTGTTTGAATTGAATGATATTTTGTAACTATTCTTCCCTTTATTTCATCCAAAAGTTTAGTGCCGCCTTTTCCCGGGAAGGAAACCCATTTTTTTGCTATCCGTAAGGATCAAACCGGATTTTTATTCATGTGAGAACAGATAAAATGATGCGCGCCGGGATGTCATACCAAACAAATCCTGATATATAATCTCAGCAGAATACAAATCTGAAAAAAAGATGAGTTCGGGAAGGTTTATTCAGCCGGAGAAGCTGCAAAAAGCGCCCGGTATGCCGCTTCTTTGATCAGCGCGGCCGGCAGATCCTCGAATATCTCCCCGCTGAACCCGACCGCCCGGCAGCAGGTGCTTTCTCCTGCAAGCTCCCCGCAGGAGGGGCAGTCCGTCGTCACGACCGACGCGGAAAGCAGGCTCTCCAGCAGAACGCCGTTCATCCTGATCTCATTCGACTCCGCGATCCTGGTCTTGTCAAGCAGCGTCTCCGTCAGATTGATCTTCACGCCGGCAGGAG
>JAAYJR010000452.1 GCA_012522835.1 Bacteroidales bacterium | reverse complement strand
GGATACAAACATCCCCTTCTGAAATTGACTAACCGGGAATTACTGGAAAATTGCCAGGACAAATCAGTCATAACAAAAATTCAAGACAGATGCACACAGACCTTATAATAAAACCGGCAGACCTCACTAAAAAAACAGAACTTTTCTGGGAAATATCTGCTGAAAAAATCAAAAAAATTGAAAGTGGAAATATCGCTTCATCTGGTTCTCCGGTAATCACCAAAAACGGCATATATACTGCACGAAAGTGGACTGAATGGACTCAGGGTTTTCAATTTGGTTCATCTGTTCTTCAGTTTGATGCCACAGGCGACAGGAGCTTTTTGGAGCCGGTAAAAAAGTCTGTTGTACAAAAAATGACCCCACATATAAGCCACACAGGTGTGCACGATCAGGGATTTAATAAAAGCAGCCCCTACGGAAACCTGCTTCGCTTAATGAATGAAGGGAAAATATCTTTTAATGAATGGGAAAAAAATTTTTACCAACTTGCCATTAAAATTTCCGGAGCCGTCCAGGCCGGCAGATGGACATCCATAAACAATGGTGGATATATTTACTCTTTCAACGGCCCTCACTCTCTGTTTGTAGATACAATCCGTTCTTGCCGCATACTAATTGCCTCACATTTATTGGGCCATGTACTGCAGGGAGAGAACGATTCAAAAATTTCATTGCTGGACAGGGCGCTTCAGCATATTATAAGTACTGCAAAGTACTCTGTTTTCTACGGAGAAGGGCGCGATCGCTATGACATTCGCGGCCGCACAGCTCATGAGAGCATCTTCAATACTAATGATGGCAATTTTCGCTGCTCATGCTCACAACAGGGATATTCAGGGTTTTCAACATGGACCCGCGGACTGGCATGGGCTATACTCGGATTTTCTGAGGAGCTGGAAGCCCTGCTGCTGATCGACAACAGTGAAGTAAACATCCCCGGCGGAAAAGAAAAACTTGAAGAGATAATGCTCAAAGCTGCTATGGCAACCAGCGATTTCTATATTTTGAACAGTGCAGCAGATGGAATTCCGTACTGGGACACAGGTGCCCCAAACCTTTATAAACTGGGCGATTATCTCAACCAACCGGCTGACCCTTTCAACGAATGGGAACCGGTAGACAGCTCCGCAGCTGTTATAGCTGCCCAGGGACTTTTAAGACTGGGAAACATCCTTAAAATGAGAGGTGACTCCGAAGGGTTTAAAAAATATTTCCAGGCAGGACTTACAGTTATGAATACCCTTCTTAATGAACCTTACCTGAATTTTAACCCCGGTCATCAGGGATTGATCCTTCATAGTTTATACCATCAGCCGAATGGCTGGGACAATGTCCCCGAAGGACAAAAAATCGCCTGCGGCGAATCATCAATGTGGGGGGACTACCACGCCCGGGAAGCAGTACTTTATCTGCAAAGAATTATTAAAAATGAGAACTATTACAGCTATTTGGGATGTGTTGAACAGATAAACATTACTGTTTAAACAGTGGGGGCTGTCAGTTCCTCCGCATTTTTATAAATTTGTATGCTAATGATGTGCATTTAAGTAATCTGATTATTATGGCAACTGAAATAAAAGACTTTTCAAAACTGTGTATCCATACAATGACAAATAAACCGTGGGACCTGAAACAGTGCATTGAGAACTACAGCGCTGCAGGGATACACGGAATTACTATATGGCGCAATGTTCTAAAAAACCAGAAACTTAATGATACAAGAAAAATGTTGGAAGATTACGGCATGCAGGTTGTTTCAGTTGCCCGCGGTGGTTTCTTTGCTTCGGCTGATAAAGATAAAAGAAGGTCAGCAACAGAAGATAACTTACGGGCTGTTTATGAGGCCGGTGCTGTCGGTGCCCCTCTGTTGATTTTGGTTTGTGGTGCCGATAAACGGCAATCCCTTGAAAAATCAAGAGAGCAAATTATGGAGGGAATCATCAGGATTCTTCCCCTGGCACAAGATGCCGGTGTGAAACTGGCAATAGAGCCTTTGCATCCAATGTATGCAGGTGACCGGTCTGCTGTTAATACCATGGCCCAGGCCAACAAAATGACTAAAGCTGTTAATTCCGGACTGCTTGGTGTAGCAGTAGATGTATATCACCTGTGGTGGGACGATAAGCTGAAGGAGGAGATTCATCGCTGCGGAAAAAACGGCAAATTGTTTGCATTTCATATTAGTGACTGGAATGTGCCTGCAACTGACTTTCTTAATGACCGTGAAATAATGGGCAACGGGTGCATAAATATCTCGGAAATAAGGGGATGGACAGAAGAGGCAGGGTTCTCTGGCTTCAATGAGGTGGAGATTTTTTCTGAAAAATACTGGTCGCAGGACCAGAAAAAATATCTGGAACAAATAAAAAACGCATATCTTAATTATACTTGAAATGACAGTACACAAAGTTGGGATAATCATGAACGGTGTTACGGGCCGCATGGGTACTAATCAGCACCTGATGAGATCAATTGTTGAGATCATCAGGCAGGGTGGTGTCAGGATCAGTGACTCAGAATATATTATGCCCGATCCTGTATTGGCAGGACGTAATGAAATAAAGCTGAAAAAACTTTCTGAGGTATCCGGGATTACCAAATGGACAACCAACCCTGATTCTCTTCTGGATGACCCTTCATACCAGGTATACTTCGACGCACAAACAACGGGTCTCCGGGAAGAGGCAGTTATAAAAGCAGCCGGCAAAGGAAAACATATCTATTGCGAAAAACCTGTAGCGGTTAATACGGCAGGTGCACTAAGGTTGTACAATATTTGTGAAAAAGAGGGAGTAAAGCAAGGGGTGGTTCAGGATAAACTCTGGCTCCCGGGTATGCTCAAACTAAAAATGCTGAAAGAAACAGGATTTTTCGGAAGAATCCTTTCGGTAAGGGGAGAATTTGGATACTGGGTGTTCGAGGGGCATACAATTAAAGCACAACGGCCAAGCTGGAATTATCGCAGTGAAGATAACGGAGGGATCATCCTGGATATGCTATGCCACTGGAGATATATACTCGATAATCTGTTTGGTAAAGTAAAAGGAGTATTTTGCCTTGGGGCAACACATATTCCCGAAAGAGTAGATGAAAATGGACAATTATATTCCTGTACCGCAGATGATGCAGCCTATGCTACCTTCGAACTTGAAGGTGGTGTGGTCGCCCACTTCAACTCTTCCTGGGCAACCAGGGTCAGGCGCGATGACCTTCTTACCCTGCAGGTTGACGGAACTAAAGGATCTGCAGTGGCCGGATTGCGGGAATGCGTGACACAGCATTATGGCAATACACCAAAACCGGTTTGGAATCCGGATATTGACCAAAATATCAATTTTTACAATCAATGGAGCCCAGTACCTGACCAGGAAAAATATGAAAATGCCTTTAAGGCCCAATGGGAATTATTCCTCAGGCATATTGTTAAAAACGACCCCTTCCCCTGGAATCTTAAGGAGGGTGCTAAAGGTGTACAACTTGCTGAAAAAGGGTTTGAAAGCTGGAAAAGCAAAAGATGGGTTGAGATCCCTGAGATTTAACAGAACTTAAACAGGAGTACAGTAAAATATGCAATCTGCTAAAAATATAATGTCAGGCCTATCCGAAAATAAACATATTGGACTGACTGCACTGATAACAGGGGGTACCCGTGGTATCGGACTGGGCATTGCCAGGGAGCTGGCAAATGCCGGATTTAATCTGGCTATCAACGGAGTCAGGGATGCTGATTCTGTAAAGCCGGTAATTGATGAACTAAATAAAAAAGGTGTTCAAACAGTATATATACAGGGTGATATCTCAAAAAGTGATGACCGGGAAAAAATTTTCCAGACCACACTGTCAAAGATGGGAGAGCTGAATATTCTTATCAACAATGCCGGTATTGCACCCCGCGAAAGAAAGGATATTCTTGACGCTTCAGAGGAGATATTCGATGAGGTAATGAGCGTAAATTTAAAAGGTCCTTATTTCCTCACCCGCCTGTTTGCCAACTATATGGTTGAAATGAAAAAAAAGAGAGCTGGTTTCCACTGTTCCATAATAAATGTCTCATCTGTATCAGCCTCTACAGCCTCTATAAACCGCGGGGAGTATTGTATCTCAAAAGCCGGATTGGCAATGACCACAAAATTGTGGGCAGCAAGGCTTGGTGAATTTAACATACCTGTTTATGAGATCAGGCCGGGAATTATCAAAACGGACATGACTTACAGCGCAACAGAGAAATATGACAGGCTGTTTGAAAAAGGGATAAATATTCAGAAACGGTGGGGGCTGCCCGAAGATGTGGGCAAAGTTGCCCTGGCCATTGCCATGGGAATGATGCCATACTCGACAGGACAGGTAATTTCTGTGGATGGAGGCATGACGATTCAAACATTATAGTGTCTATAACTTAAAAAACCGTTCAAGCTTTTGATCAAATTCTGTGGGTACAGCAGTAAAAAATTGTTTCAGCCTGGGATATAATTTAAGCTGATTCAATTCACGCAGATGTTCTACCTGGTTATCAATTATATATAACTCCTCAGCATTAAATTCATAAACTCCGGAATTAAACTCCATATGAAAAACATGCAGGTCATGGTCATTGCCAAGCTGGTCATTTATTTTATTTAGCTGGTCTGTTTTTAACTTGAAATAGCGGGGATGCATGAACCTGATAAAATCTAACTGATAAAACAACCTCTTCATCTTTTTCCTCAAAGAATGAAGTTCTTCAGGATGCGGATCGGCACCAAGCTGCCGGTAAATGGTTATGCATTTAAGATAACTCTGACTTACCTCTCTGTATAACGAAATTTTAGCGGGAATTTCTGTCTGGTTGTCCAGTATTGACCTCAAACCTTCAAGATAAGTAAATATATTATCGCAGAGATTATTCTGAGAAATCTCAATTTCAACAAGTTTTTTATTTTTTTGAATGAGAAGTTCTCTGGTAATTTTTATTTTTCGTTCGGGCAGTAATTTATTTCCGGAGATTTCCTTGTCAAACAGCTCAATATTCACGGCCGACTCCCTCAGAGGCGCCAATAACCGGCCATAAAGCTTCATCTCCTCTATAATGCGACTGCCTGGGTGTTCCGGCATCTCATTGTAAAATCGCAGCAATGCCCTTAGTCTCTTAAAAGATTTCCGTAATTCGTGAACTACCAGATTAACCGGAATATTTCCTGCAGCACATAAGTAGCCCGATTTCTCTGCCTGCCTGATAATAGTCGTAATTAATCTGTTCCCAGCACTTTGTACCATTTTCAATAATTCACAGG
>JAAYJR010000471.1 GCA_012522835.1 Bacteroidales bacterium | reverse complement strand
TTGTTGTCATTAAAATAGAAATCTTCAAATGTAATCTCCCTGAGAGAGCCTTCATTACGCCACCAGTCAGATAATTTTATATGTATCTTGCCCCGTTTGGAATTGCCTAAAAAACACTCACAATTTTTGTCAAAAAAAATGTCAGCAACTATTTTATCAATGGCACCAATATCTAATAGACGGAGGAATGACCAGAAAAATGATCTATGAAGATTAGAAGTTATTTGGCTTCTTTTCCCTGATTTTTATTATCGGGATGAGAATATTTTATCATTTTGATAAGTAGATGAGCACATTTTAATTTTGTAATTATCTGTTTTTCATTATTATATGATTCAGAATGATAACCTGCATGATAATTGTACCCTGGTATCGTATGTCAAATAGGAAATATTATGACTGAGATTAAAAGAGATAGTACAATTAATGAATTAACAGATCATTACAAGGCATGGTCTCTGAAGGTTTTTAATTATTCATTTTCTCATGAGACATTTATTGTCCCATGGCAAATTGATGACAACAAACAAAAATCAGGGAGTTCAGAAGTTAGTGATCTGACGAAGGAATAGTTTTATTTAATTATTTATTAACAATTTAAATTAATTACAATGAAGAAATATACTTTAACGGCTGTTTTGATAATTGCTTTATTACAGGTTTTTGCACAGTCACCTGTTCCAAAAGGCAAGTCACAATTTAATGCAGGACTGGGATTATCATCATGGGGTGTACCAGTATATCTCGGTCTGGATTTTGGTGTGCATAATGATATTACGGTCGGTGGAGAACTTTCATACAGGGGATACCACGATAATTATAATAGTATTAAATACAATCATTCCGTAATCGGTATTTCAGCGAATGGTAATTATCATTTTAACAGTGTACTAAATATACCTACCAACTGGGATTTATATGCAGGACTAAATCTTGGATTCTATATCTGGGATTCAGCAAAAGATTATCCCGGTTCTCATACATCAGGATTTGGCCTTGGTGCGCAAATCGGAGGAAGATACTATTTTACTGATGGTGTAGGTATTAACCTTGAATTTGGGGGAGGAAATGCATTTTCGGGCGGAAAGTTCGGCATTTCCATATTATTTTAAAAGGCTTGTTTTATAAGTTTTGTAATCATGGTTATGATAGAGTTTGGGAAACATTAACGGATTTGAATTGTTTAAAATATACAATAAAAATTATTTAATTATGAGAACACTTAAATATTCTTTAGGATTAATTTTTGCTGCCAGCTTAATGCTGTTAAATTCCTGCAACGATGATGATCTTGACGGCCGGACGGGCGTCAGGCTAATTTTTAAATCCTCCACACCTCCTGCTACCTTGAAGAGCGCTTCAGTGAATAATATAGACTCTGTGGTTATCGAGGAAGCTCTTATTGGAGTTGAGAAAATAAAATTTAAACCGCTTGGGGAGGATGACGATGTTGATATGGGAAAAATTGTATTCAACGGGCCATATGCTATTGATCTGCTTAACGGTAATTCTGATCCGGCAATAAATTGGGCAGAGGTGGAACCGGGATTGTATAAAGAGATTGAGCTGGAAACGGAAGATGTTCTGGACGATGACATGGCAGTGGTTATGAGGGGAACAATATTTTTTTCTGATCTGACTGAAGCCCCTTTTGAATTTATTACCGGTGATGATGACTTCGACATTGAGGTTGAAAATGATTATGGGTTCAATATCAGTGAGGGAGTAATAAATGATGTTCTGGTTATATTCAATCTGTCCGATCTGTTTAATGGAATTGATTTATCATCTGCCGTAAAAGATGAAAATGGTGTTTTTCTCTTTACCGATGAATTTAACACAGGTATTACTGATGAATTAAAAGATAAACTTGAAGATATCAGCAGTTGTGAAGAGTATGATGACGATGATGACGATGATGACGATGATGATGATGATGACGATGATGACGATGATGATGACGATGATGATTGAAAATGACTCTTTGAAAAATACAAATTGCGTTAAATTATAAATTGTTACAGATTATAGTCAGACAATAAATTCATAGTTTTATATTGTGGGGATTAGTTTTTAGGGGGCGGCTTTAATGCTGCCCTTTTTTTTGAGCATAAATCCATGAATATTGTCAGATTTAAACGGGGTGTAAAAAATATCAATTAAATTTACAGGTAAATCTTTTGTAGATGTTCAATATAAGACTATAATTTTTTAGCCTATGAAGACAAAAGATATCCCTTCCCCCGGTATATTGCTTCTTTTGGGATTGCTGTTGATTTTACCTTTCTTTTCTTCGCTAAGGGCACAAAAGCTTGATGTTGCCTATGTTCCGACACCCTATACAATTGCGGAGAATATGCTTGATGTTGCAGGTGTCGGTCCGGGTGATTATGTGATCGACCTTGGGTCAGGCGACGGAAGGATCGTTATTGCAGCGGCAAAGCTCGGAGCCTTTGGACATGGAGTGGAGCTGGATCCCAAACGTGTCAGGGAGGCTGAGTTAAATGCCTTAAAAGCCGGAGTGTCAGACAAGGTCATGTTTCTTGAAGAGAATATTTATGAAACTGATTTCAGCAGGGCTACTGTCATAACAATGTATCTGTTTCCCACCATAAATATAAAGCTCCGCCCTTCACTGCTTGAAACGCTGGAGCCGGGAACAAAGATTGTTTCACATGATTTTGGTATGGATGATTGGAAACCTGACAAGCATGTCAGGTTTGGAGATCACTCTGTTTATTTGTGGATGGTTCCTGCCCGTATAAGTGGGTATTGGATGTGGAGAGCAGGGGACGAGGTATTCGTAATGACTGCCAGGCAGCAATTTCAGGAAATTGACCTTTATCTTAAATCAGGGAATATTGCATTACCGGTTGATAATGTTCATCTTAAAGGTAAAAGGATCAGCTTTACTGCTTTTAATCCTGTAAATAATATACGATATCTTTACAGCGGAGCTGTCGAAGGAAATGATATAACCGGGTTTGTCCAGGTACACGAAGGTAGGAATAAATCAGTTGAACCCTGGAATGCAGTTCTTGAGTAATTCTTTAAAATTCCAGCACATTGATACTTGAAATCGATGAGTCTATAGGAATTGTATCAATGTTCACTGCTTTCCTTACAGCCAGTTCGTATCTTATTTTTGCCAGAGGGAGATGGTGCTGCTTTGTATCCACCTGGATACTCAGCTGTGCATGCGTCTGTCCTTCGTTTATCGTTGGCTCGTCTGCAAATAGCTGATTATCTTTTAGATATTCCTTCATGTCAGACAGGTTTTCATTTGGGACATTGAAAAAGATTATCACCTTATTTTCGGCGTTAACACTTCCATAAAGGTTAAGCAGAAACATTTTAAGAAGATCTTTTTTCTTTGGATCTTTCTTCAGGGCCGGATTTATATATATCCCTGTCTGTGAAACCATTATCTCGTCAATTATTTTTAAACCATAATTACGCAGTGCACTTCCTGACTGAGTGATCTCTACCCCTATGTCGGCGCCACCGTTTTTGACTTTTGACTCGGTTTTTCCCCATGTTTCATAGATAATCACACCTTTTTTTATTTTTGAAGGTGTCTTATACTTTTGAACACTAAACTCACCGAATTCATCAAGTTTACCCAGCTCTTTCAGAATTTTCTGAGTCCAGTTCAACGCCAGGTAAGGCATTTCAGAAACTATGGTAATGATATCCTGCGAATTACATAAATTGAGAAATACATCCTTTATATTACCGGCTGCCTCTCTGGGTGCAATTCCAACAATTCTTACTTCCCCGCGGTTAAGAGGCATTACCTCCTCAATTTCTAAAATTGTATTATATTCCATTTTCAATTCCAGGATACGTTCTGTGATCCAGTCTGCACCTGCAATTGCAACATCCAGTTCGTGAATTCCCAGTTGAGATCCGAATTCCTGAGGCCTGCCATCCCAGCCAAAGAGAAAATTAACAGATTTAAATACTGTTGGGCCTCCTGAATCATACCCTCTTGTTTCAAATCCTGCATTTTTTAACAATTGAATTATATTGCCGCCTCTTGATGCATTTGCCAGAGAACCTGCGGGCATCCCTATAATAAGATTTTTGTTTTCCATTATATTTTTTCTAACTTATTGGTGCTGGTTATTCGTCTGTAATAGCATGAGCTGAAGGGTAATCCGGATTCATTTTTAGCATGACATGCCCCTTTCCCTTCGGGAGTTACCAGGTATAGGAGTGAGTTTTGTTCACAGTTTATTCTGATCTCATCAATGCGGAGCATATCACCTGAGGTCAGCCCTTTTTTCCATAATTCATTACGGCTTCTGCTCCAGTAGGTTGCATATCCGCTTCTGCGGGTTTCCTCAAATGCTTCCCTGTTTACAAAAGACAGGATTAAAACTTCCCTTGTAGTAGAATCCTGCGTTACCACAGGCAACAGGTTTTTTCCATCCGGTCCGAAATCAATCAGCAGTTCATTGGTATACTCTTTTGCCATGATAATTATTTTGAAATTGCGATAATAGAAATTACTTTTTTAATCCCCTGAAAATATGGGAATGAATTATTTTTATCAATACAAGTTAACTTTGATCAGGCTAACTACTGATAAAAAGACTTTTGCTTGAATATTCAGGATCGCAGGTAAGGTTGACTTTAAGTTTTCTTAAACCGGCTTCATCTCCCGGAGTGGGAATGTGGGTCAGATGCACCTCGCAACCACTCAGATATTTCAGGTTTTCCAGGGCCATTTGTGCTGCCGGATTTGAAAGAGCGCTGATTCCAAGCACTATTAATGTTTCATCTACATCGAGACTGACCATTTTCCCTTTTAAAATGTCCTTTTTGAGATGTGTAACTGAATCGATAAGGCTTTGGGGCAACAGGTACATGTTATCAGGAAGTCCTGAAAGATGTTTGGTGGCATTTAAAATAAGGCTTGATGCAGCATGCATCAGAGGTGAATTTTTGCCGGTTATTATAGTTCCGTCCTGCAGCTCTATTGATGCCCCGCAAAACATTCCTGCATTGCCTTTGCCGCATTTTTCAGCATCTTTTGCCGCCTTACGGGCAGGCATAACTACTTTCCGGTCTTCAGCTTTAGCCCCAATTTCATCCATTATATTAACTATCCGGTCCAGGACCTCTTTTTCAACGAGTCCCAGTGCATACTCCACAGCCGACCTGAAGTATCTTCTTATAATTTCCTGATAAGAGGCCTCCCTGATAAGCCGGTCATCAACGATGCCTGCACTTGCCCGGTTAACTCCCATGTCAGTCGGCGAAAGGTATAAAGATTCTCCGCCGGTAATTTTTTCGAATATCCTTTTCAGCAGGTGAAAAGCTTCTATATCCCGGTTATAATTAACTGTAATTTTGTTATACGCTTTAAGATGGTACTCATCTATCATTACTTTATCGTTGAGATCAACTGTAGCTGCCTCGTAGGCAATATTCACAATATGGTCGACAGGCAGATCCCAGATTGGGAAAGTTTCAAATTTGGCATATCCCGCTTTGAGACCGTTTCTGTATTCATGATAAATATTACTCAGGCAGGTTGCAAGTTTTCCGCTTCCGGGCCCCGGGCCGGTTACAATAACTATAGGTTTTGTGATTTTAATATAATCATTGGCACCATATCCCTGGTCACTTACAATAAGATCTATATCTGTAGGATATCCTTTTGTGGGATAGTGAAGATATACCTTCACCCCCCTAAGTTCAAGCTTGTTTTTAAAAGCCTTGGCAGGAGACTGGTTTTCATATCTTGTGATAACCACAGCAGTAACATTTAAACCCCACTCACTGAAATCATCAATGGTTTTAAGTGTATCCACATCATATGTGATTCCAAAGTCAGCCCTGACTTTTTTCCTTTCAATATCCCGGGCATTTATGCATAATATTACATCTATTTTATCTTTAAGTAGTTGTAAAAGTCGCATTTTAACATTTGGATCAAAACCGGGCAACACCCTTGCAGCATGATAATCATATAATATTTTTCCTCCAAATTCAAGGTAAAGTCTGTTTTTGAACCTGTTTACCCTTTCCAGAATAGCCGAGGTCTGTTCAAGGAGATACCTGTCATTATCAAATCCAATTTTATTTCTTGCTTCCATTTCTCCAGTTGAATATTTTGATGAGGATTAATTCCGGGCTTCAATATTACTAAAATTTTTATGTTCAGAAAATTTAATTGGCAGGAATAAAAAGATAAATAAAAAAAGAGGACAATACAAAATAACGCTGCCGGGGAAAATAATTATGGGCAGGATAGTCTTATATTATATTGATTTTGTTGATGTTAAACTGTTGACTTTTATTTTTTTACTTTTGTATCTGTTGGTATTTTCAACATATTCCGCAATCATTTTCATCATTTTAACACATTCCGCCGGATATTTTCCGACAGAAGTTTCGCCAGACAGCATAATAACATCTGTCCCGTCATAAATGGCATTTGCTATATCACTGACATCAGCTCTGCTGGGCCTTGGATTTAGTATCATTGATTCGAGCATCTGAGTCGCTGTGATAACCGGAACACCTTTATTATTACATTTTTCTATCATATTTTTTTGGTGTTCAGGCAAACTGCAAGGATCTATTTCTACTCCAAGATCTCCTCTCGCTATCATTACAGCATCTGTTATTTCAATAATTTCGTCAAAATTATTCAATCCTTCCGGATTTTCTATTTTTGATATTATTCTGATCCCTGTTCCTTTCAACTGGCGGCGAAGTTCTGCAACGTCATCCCTGTTTCGTGTAAATGAGTCGGCTATATAATCAACCCTGTTATTCACGGCAAATGTCAGATTAGGCAGGTCATGCGGCATCGTATAAGGATAATGCATGATAGTATCAGGGTGGTTGAGTCCTTTTCTTGAACGGATAACGTCGCCATATAGCACCTCGCATAGAATTTTTCCCGGAGATACTTTTTTTACTCTCAGGCCGACATAGCCATCATCAATGAATAACCTGTGTCCCGGTTTTATAAATTGATCAAGTTCTTTAAATGCTACCGGAATACCGTCATTAAAAGAGATTACTTCCGGATAACCGGTACTTTTCTTTTTGGGAATATCTGTCCTTAACAACAATGTATCACCTGCCTTAACAGTGAGTGGTTCGGGAATATCACCCAGTCTTATTTTAGGCCCTTTAATATCATAAACAATATAACCTTCAGGATTTGCCTTCCGGGATCGTTCTATAACGGTCCTGTGAGATTCATGGCTGCCATGAGAACTGTTTATCCGTATTCCGTTCATTCCGTTGTAATAAAGCTGATCAATAATATCTATCGTGGCAGGCCCGATTGTTGCAAGTATTTCAGTGTTTTTCATATTTTCTTTTAGCTATCTTTTAATTCTAAATAAACATTAGGTTAAAATTATTTTGTAATTTTATGCTCAAATAAAAGGATTTCAATATTCTAAATTAGAAAAAATATTATCTTAAATAATTCAAAATTAACAATTATGGGAAAAGAAGCTATTAAAGTTGCATCAGTTGATGTAAAAAAATTATTGGAGATGTTGAATGCTGCGCTTTCTGAAGAGTGGCTGGCATATTATCAGTACTGGATTGGGGCAAGATTAATGGAAGGGCCGATGAGGAGCGAGGTTGAACCTGAACTGTTACTGCATGCCGATCAGGAGTTAAATCATGCTGTTTTAATGGTAGAAAGGATTATACAATTAGGGGGTACCCCTGTTATCAATCCTTCGGAGTGGACAAAATTATCGCGTTGTTCATATGATGAACCATCAGATCCTTACATTGAGGCTATATTGGAACAGAACCTTAAAGGAGAAAGATGTGCCATTAAGAGATATCAGGAGATAGCTGATTTTACTGCAGGGAAAGATCATTCAACACATCAGATTGCAGTTCAGATACTAAATGAGGAACTGGAACATGAAGATGATATAGAATCATGGATTGGCGATCTGAACCGTATGAAGGAAGAATGGAAAAAAATGAGATTATAAAAATCATATTAAATTTTACATTATGGAAGAACAGGAATTTTCAATGCCACGGATAGGTGAAAAGGCACCTGAGTTTAAGGCAGTAACAACACAGGGAGAAATCAATTTTCCCGGAGATTACAAAGGGAGCTGGGTTATTCTTTTTAGTCACCCGGCTGACTTTACACCAGTTTGCACTTCTGAATTTATGACTTTTGCAACAATGGAAGAGCAGTTCAACAATGCTAATTGTAAACTTGTAGGACTTTCAGTTGATGGTTTGTACAGCCATATTGCATGGCTGAGGACCATCAAAGAAAAGATTGAATACAAAGGGATGAAGGATGTTGAAGTAACATTTCCCCTGATCGAGGACATTACAATGGATGTTGCAAAGAAATATGGTATGATGATGCCGGGTGAAAGTAATACAAAAGCAGTACGTGCAGTATTTGTAATTGATCCGAAAGGCATTATAAGGACCATTATCTATTATCCGTTAAGTCTTGGCCGGAACTTTGACGAGCTTTACCGTGTGGTGATAGCGCTGCAGGCAGCCGATGAGTTTAATATAGCAACACCTGCTGACTGGCAGCCGGGTGATGAAGTAATAGTGCCAACAGCCGGATCATGTGGTGTTGCCAAGGAAAGAATGGAGAGTAAGGATGAGATGCACTGTTACGATTGGTTTTTCTGTACTAAAAAAATTGATAAAGAGGTTATCCTGAAAAAGATTCTTAAGAAATAAAATTTATTTTAGATCAACGGGTTTATGCCGTAAATTATTGATCCAGTTCCGCTTGTCGGTACTGGATCAATTTTTTTTCCGGAAATTTTCCTGTGTTCTTAAATTCTCTTTTTTTTAAAAATTTTGCGAAGGATGAAAATCATTAAGATAATTACCAAACCTGCAATAAGCACAGGGATGGCAATCGCAAGAACCGAAACGCCAACAGCAGCTGCATTTTCTCCGGTGGATATTACCGGATTGGCAATTCCTGCGGTTGTGCCGGATGATACCAGGCGAAGGGTGGCTAACCCTCCCTGCACGGTGGCAGAGGATCCGCCGCCGATTACAATGGACATCAGCCATTTCAGGAAGCTGTTGTCAACAGGAATGACTGACGCTGCAAGGAGTGTTCCTGCACCTATGGCAAGAGGCATTGCAATGGAATCGAGCAGATTATCAATAAAGGGAATATAATATGCAATTATTTCAATTATTGTTGCAACGCTAAGAGCAGCAAGTGCTGGCGTGGATTCCAGCCAGGCAAAACTTTCGTTCACCGGCAGAAATCCTAACCTCGCAGCAATACCTGCAACAAGTAAGGGAAGAAACACCCTGAATCCTGTACTGGCACTTAGTCCGATCCCCAAAGCTATAGCTGCAATTATCTCCTTATCCATAAGTAAGTATGTAAAAAAAGGTTATGCAGATCTCAATCCTGCAGTTTTTGTAATATTTTTAGTATCAACTTCGATTGTCCCAGGTTCCATAAATCGAAATAATTTTCCCTGTTTATGATTTGGTTTTTAAGTCCGGCATTACTTATGAAAAGCTCCTTATGCTGGTGCAGGTTTTCCTCAATACTTTCCCAAAGGTCGCTGGAGCCACTTAGATTATTAGCCAGTTTATAGGCATTGCCATTTATAAGTTCTTTCGGGGTTCCTTCCCCGCCCATCAGAATAGGTATTGAAACTGAACGGGCAGGAAGTGAAATCCACGCACATGTCAGTTGATCAGGGTGTTCAGGATGAATTTCCACTGTCATTCCTGATATTGATGATTTAAGACAGATTGAGGGATCACGGGAAACAAAATGAAACTCTTCGAAGGTAACAGGAGTTTTAATTTCGTTAAGCCTCCGGGCTGCTTCACTATTCTCGAGCCTGCTGAAGTAAACTTTTTCACTATGCTCCCTGGAGATTATATTTTTCGAATTATTACTAACTTCCAGTATGGTTCCGTTTTTATCAACAAACAGCCAGTGGGTTTCATCAACATCCCCGCCTGCATAGTACCCTTTCTTCGTAAAATCTTCGATAATTTGTAAAGCCTCATTGCAGTCTGATGCTTTTTCAGCTATGTAGCGGAGCATAAATGTGTTCATTATTCCACGATAATTTTTGGGTGCCTTTTCAGGGCCATTGCTTCCCGGAAAATCGGCAGATCCTGCCAGGCCTTTTTCATTCACCATCATCATACAACATAATGCACTGGCATCGCTGACAGCAATAAACTTATTAATACCGTGTACCTTAGAGTTATAAATAAAAGCAGCCTGCGCTTTTTCAACATTATCACGGTTCTTATGAAAATAAACAGCACTTTTATCTGTATACTTGTGTGAAACTGCATAAGATGTGCATTCATGAACAAACAGATTCCTGTAGACATTGGCAATAAATGAAATATACAGCTCGCGGCTCACCCCTGCCTGATCAGCAATAGTCCTGGCCTCTGCCAGCCAGTGAGGTGCAATCTCTTCTGCTATACTTACAAATTTTGAGGAGCGTTCGATCAGCTCCTCAGTGGTTATTCCGTTTTCAGATGCTTTATTCAAAAAATATTTGTCCATATCCTCCTTTACGGCCTGACCGTTGATCATACCCCAGATATTTCCGATTTCTGATGCCGATCCGGAAAGCCGGATAAGATCAGGATTTTCGCCATAAACAGGAAACAGGAAAACGATTAATAGTGATGTTATAAATATTTTACTCATTCGGCTCCGTATTATTTATGTAATAATTTGTCAATCTGTATTTTATCAAAAAGAATCTGTAAATACCTACAATAATTAATACTAAGCTTAATCCTATTGCAAGATAACCAACCCAAATAATACTTTTAAAATCTTCCAGCTGAAGGAACGCAATACCTCCCAAAAGCATATAGAGTGAGGTTCGGGAATATGCAAGCAGTGTTCGCTCATTTGCCAGTTTGGTACGTTCAAGTGCAAGATAATCACGTAAAATTATTTGATCCTTATTTCTGAAGATAGTAGTGAATATATTTAACCGCCTGTACATATTAAATTATCTGATAGTTTAACTTAAATAAAAGAGACTGAATGTTAAGTTAATTAACCTGAAATGCTGCAATTGAGATTCATTCTCTATTGTGTTGTTTAACAATCACGAACAGCCCAAACTGATGATTATCACGGGGCAGCAGTCATTTTAAGTCAGCAACCTAATAATACAGTCTCCTTATATAAATAGTTTCAAATTTAGTTAAGAAACAGCACCGGCCAAATCAGCCCCTGCTTTGAATTTTACTACTTTTTTAGCAGGAATTTTTATCTCTTTTCCGGTTTGTGGGTTTCTGCCAGTACGTGAACTACGTTTACTTACCGAAAAGGTGCCAAATCCTATCATTGCCACTCTGTCTCCGCCTTTAAGGGCATTTGTGGTTGTGCTTAGAAATGCATTTAATGCTTTTTTTGCATCTGCTTTGGTCAGGCCTGAACCTGCAGCCATTGCATCAATTAATTGTGCTTTGTTCATAAGTAAAAAATTTTAATAAAAAACTAAATTATTGATCTTATTCAGTCAAACAGTCTGCTGTCTGTAATCTAAATGTTGGTGAATTCTGAAATAGATAATTTAAAATAAAGCTAAATTCTGAAATTACTTTTAGAATAACAAACCTTATCAGCTCTTTTTTTATAATTTTCAAGCAATTACCTTCTTTTCATCATTCTTCCGAGAAATGACATTCCCATTTCAGCAATATCGTCCATAACGTTACCGTCGTTGTCACGATCCAGTATCTGGTTGATAACACTTTGTGATTGCGGTGCTTGCTTTTTTTCAGTTTTTAGATAAGAATTTAGCAGATTGCCTATAGCGCTGCCACCTCCGCTGTTTTTACCAAGATAACCCATTACAATCGGTGCTGCCATTTCAAGAATTTTTCCGACTGATGAACTGTTAAGTCCAGAATCGTTACTAATATACTGTTCTACATTTTGCCTTTTATTGCCCAGGACATGTTTCAGAATACCTTCCCCGTTAGCTGCAGCGGGATTATTAAGAAAATCACCCAGGTTATCAAACAGGCTGCCGTCATGGTCCCTGGCTACGGCATTCTGCAGGGCAGCAGCTCCTTCCCGGCTGTTGCTGTTTTTTGCCAGCGCGTTCATTAATATTGGAATTGCACTTGCAAGTGCTGTTTTTGTCTGGTCCGGCGGTGCATTTACCTGCCGGCTGATCGTTTCTATTGAATTATCGTCCAGGCGCGATAATATTTCTCCTAAGATGTTTTTCATTTATTTGAAATTTTGTAATTATTTTTCATTAACTTTTAATTAAAAAAGTTAATGTTCGTTTTATTAGAATGTATTTATTAATTTTAAATCAGATCGAACTTTATGCCTTTAATTCTTCCCCGGAGTCCTCTTCGGGTTTATCTTTTTCTTTCATCTTTTTCTTATATTTTTCAATAAGGCTATTGGCTTTATCAGCCAGTTCTTTTCCTTTAACCCCGGCCTTGTCCAGAAAATCTTCAGTTTTGTTTTCCATTTTATCTGCAAAAGCCTGTAGCTTATCTTTCATGCCGCTTTTTTCAAAATCGTCAACTTTATTCTCAATGTAGTCATCAGCTTTATCCAAAAATTCTTCTGCTTTTTTGAAGGCATCACTTTTTTTGAATTTATCTGATATGTCTTCAAAAAAGTCTTCTGCTTTATCGGCCCATTCTTTGGCTTTATCCAGAAAGCTTTCTTGTTCCTGTTCAGGCCTGTTTTCTTTTTTTTCTGCCATAATGTGATTATTTATTGTTATTAGCAAATTTTATTACTTGCTAAAAGTAATTATTAGGAACTAATAAAAGAATGATTTTTGTGATAAAAATTGTTAACCCGGCAGGCTTATTTCATTTTTTATCAGCCATGTAGTATATACAACATACATTAAAACTAAAATTGCAGCTTCCCATCTGTCCAGTTTCTTCTTTTTACCTGTGAACATTGCAATAAATAGGATTATTGTCCCGGCCGCAAGCAGGTAAAAATCAAAATTAAAGCTCGTATGGTATCCGACAGGTCTCACCAATGCGCTGACTCCCAAGATAAAGAAAATATTAAAAATATTTGACCCGATTATATTTCCTACTGCAATATCGTTGTTTTTTCTGAGGGCTGCTATAACAGATGTTGCCAGTTCAGGTAATGAAGTGCCGATAGCAACAATTGTGAGTCCGATTATTTTTTCACTTACTCCTAAAGATGTTGCCAGCTTAACTGCATTATTTATTACCAGCCTTCCTCCTATGACCAGTCCGGCAAGTCCGGCAATTATTAAAAGCAGGATCAGATATATTGAGGACCTATTTTTGTCAATTACCTGACTGGCAGGATCGGTCTTCATCTGTTTATAAACATAGTAAAGGAATAATATGAACATGCTTAACAATAAAAAACCATCTATTCTGGAAACAACCTGATGATCTGAAAAGAAAAAGTCATTGGCAATAAAAAACAGAAATACTATTCCAAAAAATGAGATAGGGATCTCTTTCCAGACGGTACTGGACTGAACTATTAATGGTGTTATTATTCCTGCAATTCCCAGGACAACAAAAAGGTTAAGGTTATTACTTCCTATTACGTTCCCGAAAACCAGGTCCTGATGGTTTTGATAAGATGCTATTGTATTTACAACCAACTCAGGAGCAGAGGTTCCAAAAGAAACAACAGTAAGTCCTATTGCCAGGTCAGACACATTATATTTTTTTGCCAGTGCCGATGCGCCGTCAACCAGCCAGTCTGCACTTTTTATAAGTAATGTAAAACCAACTGCCAGCCAAATAATTTGTAAGATCATGATATAACAGATTAAATTGATCCCTCTGACTGAAATATAGTATATTTTTTTAACGAAGGGACCTTAATTTATTTTAGATTTAATTTTTTGCTCTTGTCCGGGATTTCAAAAAGTTTCTTTTCGATGTAAATTTTTTATACTGTATAAATCAGGATAGTCTATATAAATAATATTATCTTCATAATTCTCTTTCAAGGTCTTATCTGCTATTTGTTTTTTGCAATATTTATTTCTATTATTAACCGGCTCTAATTGATGTTGCGGTGTGCAATATTATAATTTTAATTTTAAATCTTTTATAATAAAAGGATGTTAAAGAGATCATTTTTTAATAAATATCTGTTGCCCGGGTTCATTTTTCAGAGTGTTATAATAGGAGGAGGTTATGGGACAGGCAGGGAGCTGGTTGAGTACTTTCTCAGATTTGGCCCGGTAGGGGGCTTACTGGGAATGCTTTTAGTGGTAATGGTTGTCTGGTCAGTCTTTTTGGCATTGACTTTCGAGTTTTCCAGATTGTTCAGGGCATTTGACTACAGGATCTTTTTTAAAAAACTTTTAGGACGGGCATGGCCGGTTTTTGAAGTAACCTATATTGCCTATCTGATAATTGTGCTGGCGGTATTAGGCTCTGCTTCGGGGGTGTTACTTCGTGACAGTTTTAATGCGCCTTATCTGTCGGGAGTATTAATAATGCTGGTCATTGTAGGTTATTTAACTTTTAAGGGCTCGGCCCTGATTGAGAAGATATTATCTTTTTGGTCTCTCGTTTTGTACCTTGTTTATGCTCTGTTGCTTGTTTTTACTTTTATAAAATTTGGTCCGGATATTAAAAACTCATTGACAGTCGCAGAGATTGAGCCCGGATGGTTTGGGTCAGGAATCAAATATGCGCTATACAATTTAGCTAATGTTGTTGGTATACTTTTTTGTCTCAGGCATATTGAAACACGCAGGGAGGCTTTGATTTCCGGTGTTATTGCCGGTTTTACAGGTATCATTCCTGCTTTGTTGTTTTATTTCTCAATAATTGCCTACTATCCTGAAATTTTACCAGTTGAACTGCCTTCAGTTTATGCATTTGGAAAGTTGAATATACCTTTTTTATATATTGCCTTTCAGGTAATTCTTTTCGGTACACTTGTTGAAACCGGCACAGCCTTAATTCATGCGGTAAATGAACGTGTACAGTCTACATTTATCTCATTGGGGAAAAAGTTGCCCCGTTATTACAGGCCGCTTATTGCTTCTGTTTTTTTACTGGCTGCATTTGGCATTTCCTTATTCGGACTGGTAAATCTTATAGCAAAAGGGTATGGCACAGTAAGCTGGGGATTTTTGATTGTTTATATACTTCCCCTGGCAACAATTGGATTATACAAAATACTAAAGACAAAAGCTGATTAGCAGAAAACTTTTTATCGGTGAAATTTTTCTGAAATGAATTTCAGTCCGTCAAATAAGCTGGTACGCCAGTAACCCCATGAATGTCCTCCGTTCCTTATACGGTATTCGTGGGTTATTCCAAGATCACGCATTTTGATGTGCAAAGTTGAATTTCCTTTATAAAGGAAATCATCATCGCCACAATCGATATAATACCTGACAGATCTGAGTTTATCCGGGTCTGTGTTTTCGATCAGGTGCAGAACGCTGTAAGATTTCCAGTAATCGCTCACCTGGCCTTTTACCGGCCCGGGACCGTAAATATTATTGAAGTACCGTTCGTAAATATCTTTAGTCAAAATCTCTTCGTCAGTGAAAATGCCAGCACTCATTGCAACGCATGACGAGAACATATCGGGATGCCTCATTGAGAGGAGAAGGGATCCGTTGCCACCCATGGAAAGGCCTCCTACTGCCCTGAACTCTTTTTTAGGGCGTATACGGTATTTTTTTTCGATATAGGGAATGAATTCCTCAATAAACATATCTTCCCATGGATCCTGACCGTCGTAACTATTTATATACCATGTCACTTTTCCGTCGGGCATAACTATAATACATGGTGGAAATTCTCCCTCTGCAATTCCAAGGTCAGCAATGATGTCTGCTTCCCCAAACTGAATCCATCCGGTCTCGTCGTCACCATATCCGTGTAAAAGGTAAAGGACCGGATAGCTTCTTTGTGAAGTTTCATAATCCGGTGGAAGATATATGGAATATTCCACCGGATAATCTAACTTACTGCTGTTGAAAACCAAAGATTCCAGCACTTTTCCTTTTTGTGCAGGTACTAAATTTCCCCACGTCATAGCAATGAGCAGAAAAAACACTTTATACATTTTAAACGAAGATTAACCGTTATAATGAGTCGCCGAAATCCTTTTTAAATTTAGCAATAAGTTTTTCAGGCCAGTTTGTCTTAGGTTTCAGTCGTCCCATGAAAAATCTCAGAAGTGGTGGTTCCTCTGTCCATTCAAGTCCGCCGACCAGTTCGCGGTTATCATACAGCCATTTTACCCTGTCGATCACATACATGGTTTGTGAAAGTGTAAAAACGCGTCTTGGAAACGCAAGTCTCAGCAGTTCAACATCAGAAAGTATATCATTGCCCTCTTCATCGCGGACACTTGAAACGGTTCCACGTTCCATCCCTCTTATGCCAGACACCAGAAATAGTGCAGCCGCCAGAGCTCCTGCGGGATATTCCTGCTGAGGTACATGGGAAAGAATTCCCTTTGCATCGAGATGGCATCCAAGTGCTCCGGGAGGGGTAATGACAGGTATGCCGGCTTTATCGAGTTGTGTAACAGCATAGGCGATAAAAGATGGTGACTGGCTGATAATTGTTTCATCGCAGGTTTCCTGGATACCCACAGCCATTGCTTCAATTTCCCGGACTGACATACCTCCGTATGTGAGAAATCCTTCATATAGCACGAGCAGGTCACGCATTTTGAGATACAGCTCTTCACTGTTAGTTACAATACCACCGCCGCGGGTTGAGCTCACTTTTCTGCTGGAGAAATATACCAGGTCTGCATAGGAGCACATTTCCAGCAAAATATCTTTTATGGTGGTATCTTTAAATTCCTGTTCACGTTGTTTTATGAAATATGCATTTTCTCCTATAAGGCTGGCATCCAGTACCATCATGGTGCCATTTTCAACACAGATCTTTTTTACATCTCGCATATTCTGCATAGAAAAAGGCTGGCCGCCGATCAGGTTTGTCGATGCCTCCATCCGCACAAAAGCAACTTTTTCTTTGCCATATTTTTTGTAAATATCTTTTAATTTATTGATGTCTATATTTCCTTTGAAAGGTTTATCACTTTTTATCTGGAGTGCGTCATCCCCAAATATTTCAAGTACTTTTCCTCCGTTTAACTCCATGTGTGCTTTGGTGGTGGTAAAGTGATAATTCATTGGTATAACATCACCTTTTTTAATAAATGCCTGGGAAACAATATTTTCGGCAGCTCTTCCCTGGTGAACAGGCAATACATAGTGTTTGCCAAAAACCTCTCTCAGCGCCTCTTCCATCCGGTAGAAACTTTGTGAACCTGCATATGCATCGTCAGCCTGCAGCATTGAAGATATCTGGTTGTCACTCATTGCGTTAGTGCCCGAGTCAGTAAGCATGTCCAGGAAAATATCTTTTGTGTTCAGCAGAAAAGTATTATAACCTGCTTTGTCAATAGCCTCTTTTCTCTCTTCAATTGGTTTTAAAAAAAGTTTTTGGACAATCCTTACCTTATGCAGTTCAATCGGAATCTGTTCCCCTTTGTAAAACTTGATATTGTTATTTTTTACTGTCATTTTATTATTTTTATTGAGTTGATGTTAAAAAGTCCAAAAGTAATTCCTTATTATTGAAAAACATCAATATTTTTAGCTGTTTTTGCTTTAATTTATAATAAATCAACATAACAGAGCATTAATTTTTAATAAGATGGAAGCCGCGGGATTATTATCATTTGTGAATGAACTGGAAAAAAACAAGGAATTAATACGTGTTAAAGATTTTGTTGATCCTGAACTGATGATTTCGGAAATTACAGACCGTTTTTCAAAACAGCCAGGTGGGGGGAAGGCATTATTTTTTGAGAATACAGGAACCGGTTTCCCGTTACTTATAAATGCAATTGGTTCCGAAAAGCGTATCGCTCTTGCCCTTGGGAGAAAATCTGTCTATGAAATAGAAAATGAGATTGAAGATCTGTTTTATAATCTTCTTCAGCCAAAGGAAAATTTTATGGATAAGCTCAGAATATTACCCAGGCTCAAAGAAGTTTCATCATGGATGCCCAAAAAGTTGAAAAAGAGAGGTAAATGCCAGGAATTTATAATGGACAGTCCTGATCTTGGCAAGTTACCTGTTCTGAAGTGCTGGCCTGCCGACGGAGGCAGGTATATTACATTGCCATGTGTTCATACGATTGACCCTGAGAGTAAAATTCCGAATATGGGGATGTACAGAATGCAGGTAATAGGTCCTGACAAGACAGGGATGCACTGGCATAAGCATAAAACAGGAGCAGTGCATTTCGAAAAATATAAAAATCGCAGAGAGGTTATGCCGGTGAGTGTGGCACTTGGGGGTGACCCTGTCTATACCTATGCAGCAACTGCCCCAATGCCGGAAAATGTGGATGAGTACCTGCTCGCAGGTTTTCTGAAGAAAAAACCGGTAAGGCTGGTTAAATGTATCACTAATGACCTGTTTGTACCCGATGATGCCGACTTTATTATTGAGGGTTATGTTGATCCTTCTGAAGAACCTTTACTAGAAGGGCCTTTTGGCGACCATACCGGTTTCTACTCCCTACCCGGCTATTACCCCTGTTTTCATGTTACCTGCATTAGTTACCGTAAAAATGCCGTTTACCCTGCAACGATTGTTGGTATCCCTCCAATGGAGGATGCATATATAGGGAAAGCCACCGAGCGTATCTTTCTTAAACCTTTAACTATCACAGTAATACCTGAACTGCAGGATATGAGGCTTCCATTTGCCGGGGTGGTCCATAATTTTGCAATAGTGAAGATTGCCAAGACCTATGCCGGACAGGCGGTTAAAGTCATGCATGCACTCTGGGGAGCCGGACAGATGATGTTTAATAAAGTCCTTATTGTTACCGATGAATCTGTAAATATACATGATAATGAAGACCTTATTGATATTTTTTCATCAAATTTTCATCCCGGTTACAGTTTGCATTATTCAAAAGGCCCCCTGGATGTATTAGATCACTCTTCATCAAAATTTGCGTTTGGCACAAAATTGTGCATCGACCTGACCCGGCCTTTTGTTGAGGAAACAGAGCATATAACTGAAATAAATACTTTACTGTTTGGTCCTGAAAAGGATGATTTTGCAATTGCCGATGCTGTTTGCGGATATCGTAACTTACTGCAGGAGATGAAACTTCCTGTTTTATTACTGAATGTAACGAAAGGAACAGGTTTTTCACTGAAAGACCTTCAGAATAAACTCAGCCGGATAAAACAGCTGGAAACAATAAAAGCTGTTATTCTATTTGATGAGGGTGTGGATCTGGGGGATCCGAATCTGCTGGTATGGCTGATCGGAGGAAATATTGAACCAGAAAGAGATATTTCGGTACTCAGGATTAACAGAAGCCATAAGTTGATGTTGGTTGATGCAACTGTCAAGACAAGCGAGCATGATAAGTTCAATCGTGACTGGCCGAATGTTGTAGTGATGGATGACCAGACGATCTCTTCGGTTGACACAATATGGAATTTACTGAAGATAGGAAAATTCATCCAGAGCCCTTCCATAAGGTACAGATCCCTGATAAAGGGAAAGGGGGCTGTGAGAGGCTCTTAATAAATACACTTTTGAATGGCAGAGATTCATATGAATTTCCTGTAAGCTTCCGTTTCAAATCACCTCATTGTTCTTTACCTCCCATATATTTCCTGACCGCAACAGATCATCGACACATGAAATTTTTCGGGTTTTTTGGATTTTTTCTATCTGGGCCTCCATTTCATTTTCATAAACAGGCGCCTCTACTTTTCTGATCACCCCCATAGCTACAGGCATATTGGGCAATCCCATATTTATAAGTGCCATGTGAAGGTAAGGGTCAGGTTCGGTGGCATCATGAACTAGAATATCATTTACATTATTTTTGTTAAGCTCAGCGACTTTTAACCTGCCTTTATCAAAGATCAGGCCTTTTTGTTTTTCGGAACCAAAAAGCATTGGCTCCCCGTGTTGCAGAAATATCTGCCTGTCGTCTTTATGCTCCGGGTCAGAAATCTCACGATGCGCTCCACTGTTGAAGATAACACAGTTTTGCAGCACTTCAACCACCGACGCACCTTTATGCATAGCTGCCTCCTTAAGTACCAGTTCGCCCAGTTTGATGTTATTATCGATCGTTCTTGCAAAAAAGGTTCCCCGTGCCCCTATGACCAGTTGCCCCGGTATAAAAGGGTCTTCAATTGTGCCGTAAGGGGAGGTTTTACTTACAAAACCTCTTTCTGATGTCGGGGAATATTGCCCTTTTGTCAGTCCGTATACCCGGTTGTTAAATAAAATAATATTAAGGTCGAAGTTCCTCCTTATGGTATGTATAAAATGGTTACCTCCGATTGCCATTGCATCACCGTCGCCGGTGATTACCCATACATTAAGTTCAGGATTTGCCATCTTAACACCTGATGCGACTGCTGTTGCCCGTCCGTGAATAGTATGAAAGCCGAAGGTATTCATATAGTATGGGAACCTGGATGAGCACCCTATTCCGGAAATAACCGTATAGTTTTCTTTTGGAATACCCAGGTCAGCCATAGTTCTCTGGACTTCATTCATAATGGCATAGTTCCCACAACCGGGACACCAGCGTATTTCATTTTCGTTTTTAAAATCTCTTGCTGAATATTTTATTTCACTCATAATTCATCCTCAGTTATTTTGTTTATACCCTGAATTATTTCGTCGACAGTGAAAGGTAATCCGTTGACTTTATTAAACTGATAATAGTTAAACCCGGGCAGCTGACTTCGCAGGTAATTAACAAACTGTCCCAGGTTTAGCTCACAGACTATGATCATTTTAAATTTTTCAAAAATTGCTTTTGTATTTGAAGGGAGCGGTTTGATATAATTAAAGTGAGCCAGACTTATATTTTTACCTTTCTGTCGCAGTTCATGCACTGCGCTCACAAGATGGCCGTATGTACCTCCCCATCCAACTACAAGTATGTCTCCTTCAGTATCTCCGTTAAGGTCGAGGGGGGGAATGACACCGGCAATCTTTTCTATCTTTTTTTCGCGGATCAAAATGTTTTGTTGATGTGTTTCCGGGTCATAGCTAACCGAACCGCTTATAGTTTTTTCAAGGCCGCCGATAAGGTGCTCGAAGCCAGTCATTCCCGGTATTGCCCATTCCCTGAACAGAAAGTTTTTATCTCTTTTATAAGCTTGAAATTCAGAGGCATTTTTTGCTATGCGGGGATTTATGGAGGGCATGTCAGAAAGGATCGGAATTTTCCAGGGTTCACTGCCGTTAGCCAGAAATCCGTCGGAAAGCAAAATTACCGGGACCATATGTTCGAGAGCTATCTTTGCTGACATATAAGCATATAAAAAGCAGTCTGACGGGGTACTGGCAGCGATTACCACGACAGGGCTCTCCCCGTTCCGGCCATACAATGCCTGCAGTAGGTCTGACTGTTCCGTTTTTGTCGGAAGTCCGGTAGACGGGCCTCCTCTCTGGACATCTGCAATAACCAGCGGAAGCTCTGCCATAACTGCAAGTCCGATCGCTTCAGATTTAAGTGCCAGTCCCGGCCCTGATGTTGTTGTTATCGCAAGGTCACCCGCAAAGGATGCCCCCAGTGCAGAGGTAATTCCTGCAATCTCATCCTCTGCCTGGTAAGTTTTCACGCCAAGATCTTTTCGTTCGGAAAGAGTAACAAGAATATCAGTTGCAGGGGTAATGGGATATGAACCTGCGAATAGTTCCAGTCCTGCCTTTTCTGCAGCTGCAATGAATCCCCATGCTGTAGCCCTGTTTCCGCTGATATTCCTGTAGATGCCATCTTCAATATTTGCCTGGTGAATTATATAACTCGGTGTCATATGCTGCATGTTAAGGCCGTAATTATAACCACTATGCAAAACTTTAATATTTGCTTCAACCATGGGTGGGCTATTAGCAAACTTATCTTTTATGAATTCTTCAATATATTGAAGCGGCCTGTTGAACATCCAGCAAACCAAACCCAGTGCAAACATATTTTTACTGCGGAGAACGCTTTTAATGTCGAGGTCAAAATCTTTAAGTGCCTCTTTGGTAAGGCTTGTTATCGGTATTGGTATCTTTCTATAGTCATCTATTTTAAATTCAGTAAATGGATCATTGGTTTCGATACCTGCTTTTCTGAATTTTTTTTCAGTGAAGGTGTCAGTATCAAATATAATAATACCTCCGGGATAAATGGATTTTGTATTAGCTTTTAATGCAGCCGGATTCATGGCTATCAAAACATGTGCATAATCTCCGGGAGTCTTGATGATTTTTTCCCCAAAATGTACCTGAAAACCTGAGACACCCCCTACGGTGCCTTGTGGAGCC
>JAAYJR010000221.1 GCA_012522835.1 Bacteroidales bacterium | reverse complement strand
TAATTTTGTATCCCTTAAAAATGAGGGAGAACAGACGCTTATGCCGCAAAAGTTACCGGTATGTTGTTTACAGATAACATCGCCGGGAAACAGTTTGAACTAAAAGAGATAATAAATTATAATTCGGACAATCGATAGAAAAGAGAATTCACAAACGATATTCAATTGGATCAATAAAGCAGTCTCCCCCAAATGCTAATGGTAATTATTTTTCTATTCTGAAATAGAAAAGCTATTACTAAAATTTTTAATGTAAACAATATGCAGAAGGAATTATTATTAGGAGTTGAAGCTATCGGACAGGGTGCCATAGACGGAGGAATATCAGGGGTTTATGCATATCCCGGTACACCCTCAACCGAAATAACCGAGTATATACAGGGAAACGGGCAGGCTAAGGAAAAAGGTATCCGCAGCAACTGGTCGGCTAATGAAAAAACAGCATATGAAGCAGCTCTGGGTATGTCTTATGCCGGAAAAAGGAGTATGGTATGTATGAAACACGTGGGACTGAATGTAGCTGCCGATGCTTTCATAAATTCTGCCATCACAGGAGTTAATGGTGGGTTGTTAATAACAGTAGCTGACGATCCGTCAATGCACTCATCTCAAAACGAACAGGACTCAAGGTTTTACGGAAAATTTGCAATGATCCCCATATTGGAACCATCGAATCAGCAGGAAGCTTATGATATGACCCGATACGGTCTGCAGCTTTCGGAGGAAACAGGATTACCTGTAATGTTGCGCATAACAACACGTCTGGCACATTCACGGGCCGGTATTGTTCGCAGGGAAATTACAGGGGAGAATGAATTGCACTTACCGGAAGATCCGACCCAGTTTATACTAATACCGGCAATAGCCCGTAAACGATATAAAATATTGTTGGAGAAGCAAAAATTACTTAACCAGCTTACTGATAATTCAAAATATAATTTTTTCAAACCGGGGAAGGACAGGAATCCAGGTATCATCGCCTGTGGAATTGCGTATAATTATTTAATGGAAAATTTTGATTCCGGCAATTTCCCCTTGCTTAAAATATCGCAGTATCCTGTACCGGAAAGCCTGATTGCCAAACTGGTAGAGAGTTGCGATGAAATACTGGTTCTTGAAGAAGGTTATCCTTTTGTCGAGGAAATCGTTAAGGGACTATTAAATAAAAATATGAAAATCAAAGGCCGGCTGAATGGTGCTCTTCCCCGCGATGGTGAACTGAATCCGGATATTGTGGCAAATGCTCTCGGAAAAAAAGTTTCTTCGGGGCCTGCAGTGCCTGACCTGGTGGTTGGCCGCCCACCTGCCCTTTGTAAGGGTTGTGGACACAGAGACATGTTCAATGCCCTGATTGAAGCTATGAAAAAATACTCCGGGGAAAGGGTTTTTTCAGATATCGGTTGTTATGCGCTTGGGGTGCTTCCTCCTTTTCAATGTATCTATTCATGCGTGGATATGGGAGCATCAGTAACAATGGCAAAAGGAGCGGCTGATGCAGGATTATCACCTTCGGTGGCCGTCATCGGAGATTCCACCTTTACTCATTCCGGAATTACCGGATTACTCGATGCTGTTAATGATAATGTAAATATTGTTGTGATTATTTCCGATAATGAATCTGTCTCAATGACAGGAGGACAGGATTCCTCGGCCACCGGAAAGATTGAATCCATCTGTGCAGGTGTGGGGGTTGATCCCTCTCATATAAAAGTATTTATCCCTTTGCCTAAAAACCATGATCTTATGGTTCAGGCCATTGAAGAAGAGCTGGATTATGAAGGCGTTTCAGTTATTGTTTTCAGACGTGAATGTGTCCAGACAGCATCCAGGAAAAGAAGGAAAATCAACTCTTAAGGTGCTCCATTAACGGAAAAGTTCTAAAAATGTGTAAATTTAATTCAAACAAATGAAGACAGATATTATATTAGCAGGAGTCGGGGGGCAGGGAATCCTTACCATTGCTTCAATACTCGGCCAGGCTGCTATTAATGAAAACCTCTTTTTGAAACAGGCAGAAACACATGGCATGAGCCAGCGGGGAGGTGCTGTTGTATCCCATTTACGTATTTCAGATATTGAAATTGCTTCCGACCTGATCCCTGAAGGCACAGCTGACATTATCCTGTCGGTTGAACCAATGGAAGCCCTGCGGTATCTTCCTTACCTGTCGGACGCCGGATACATCGTAACAAATACTACTCCTTTTTTAAATATCCCCAATTATCCGGATTTAGATAAAATCCTGAGTGAGATAAGAAACCAACCCCGTTTTGTAGCTATTGATGCAGAAAAAATTGCTAAAAAAATCGGGAACCACAGAGCTTCAAATATGGTAATGCTCGGAGCAGCATCACCTTTCATCCACATCGAATCCTCAAAAATTGAAGAAGGCATAAAACGGATATTTGACAGAAAAGGAGATGCCATAGTAGAACTAAATCTCAATGCTTATAAGGCAGGAAGGCAGTTTGCCCTTGAAAACATAAATTAAAAGGTAAATCCTGTTGCTATTTCCCTGAACATTATTACCTTGTTGTGCTACTTTAAATATCATTAAAATTTAATGATATATGTATTGGGAAATGGAGGAAAACAAATCAGCCATCCTGGTTATTGATGTCCGGGATGCAGAAGATTCAAAAAAGAAGTTGATTGAAGCCGGAGTTAAAATAATGGATGACAATAAAGTTTATGGAAAATAAAAAGGAAAATATTCAGGATAAAACGGAAGGATGGATCGAAAAAACTGAAAAGTTGATTGACGATACGTCAGAAAAAATACACAATAGCGAAACATACCGGAAAGCAGATAAATCCGTAGAAAAGGCGACCAAAAAAATTTTCAGGCAAGCAGGAAAATGGTGGGGAAAAACGGAACGCTATTTCAAAAACCGGAAAGAGGACAAAAAAGATTAAATCCCCTGGATGACGGTAATAAAAAAAAAAGGCAGCAAACGGTTTGAGGCTGCTCCGGAAATAGTATAGAGTATATCCAAAGATTTAAAGAATCCGGGAATTAATACTGTAGAGGATTCTCGCTAATTCTAAATCACAAACATTATCAAATTTTAACCCCAAAAAAACAATTAAAAAACCATTCTACTTCATTCAGGTTAAAATTCCATAAGAAATTTCCAATTTTTAACAAGCAATCCTCTGATTTTCTGATTATATTTATTTGTTATCTGAAAATCAAATCTACAACATAATGAACAAAACAATGATTTTCCCGGAATTTGGTTTGTTCCTGTTAATAATTTTTTTTGGATGCAAACTACAGGTAACTCCCGAAACCGCACTGGAGGCCTATCTGAATAACAACGACAACTCTTTTACGTGGGAACTGAAAGAATCACACGATGTAAACGGTTTAAAACTTTACAATCTACTGGTTACCTCCCAAAAATGGAGGGAATATACCTGGCGCCATCAGGTTGCAGTTATTGTGCCTGAAGAGATAAAGTACGACGGCGCACTCCTTTTTATCACTGGTGGGAGCAATAAAGATGAAATGCCCAACTGGAAAAAACCCGACGACGGTAACATCAGGATGATGGGACTGATTGCGCAAAAAAACAGTGCGGTGACAGCCGTGGTTTTCCAGGTGCCTAATCAGCCGCTTTTTGGTGATCTCACTGAGGATGAAATTATCTCTTTAACGTTGCACAATTACAGGAACGATAAAGACCTGACCTGGCCTTTGCTGTTCCCAATGGTTAAAAGTGCTGTTCGTGCAATGGATGCCGTGCAGGCCTTTTCGCAGGAGAAACTAACCCACAAAATCAACCGGTTTCTGGTTTCCGGAGCATCAAAAAGAGGTTGGACGACCTGGCTGACCGGCGCCAGCGACCAGCGCGTCGAGGCTATTGCCCCCATGGTTATCGATATGTTGAACATGCCTAAAAGTATAAGCTACCATGTGGAGGCGTGGGGTGATTACAGTATTCAGATTCAGGATTATGTTAATCTGGGTATTGCACAGGATGTGAATACACCCGATGGACAAGAAATTACTACCATGGTCGATCCGTTTTCATACCGCGAAAAACTCACCATGCCAAAATTTATTTTCAACGGTACCAACGATGAATACTGGCCTGCCGACGCCATAAAACATTACATAGGTGAGATTCC
>JAAYJR010000190.1 GCA_012522835.1 Bacteroidales bacterium | reverse complement strand
TCCATTCAAATAAACCGGCAGCTTCTTCCGGGCTTACAAGTCCTTCAAGATACCTGGTAATTATTTCCAGTTGTTTCTTCCGTTCGTTTGACTTCATTTAAACCAGCTTCTAAAAATAAGACAATTTGCCAGGGCCATACCCTAAAATAATTTATTTATTTTCTCTTTCCAATCTTCATAGAACAACCAGGCCGGATAAAATATACTATAGAAAATCAATCATTTTTTTTCTTAAAAAACTGAGGGCTTTACTCATTCTGGCTTCTACGGCCTTTACCGAAATATTCAGCTGTTCCGCAATTTCAGAATATTTAAGTCCCTCCGATCTGTGTAATTTGTATGTTTCCTGCAGTTTCTCCGGAAGTTGTGAGTAGGCTTTCTTAAGTGTACTTTTCATCTCTGACAGCAGGATATAGTTGTCCGTATCATATTCAAACAGAGGTGTTGTTCTGCTAACATGGGAATTATAATTATTGATTACCCGGCGGCGGCGGTGCCAGTTGATACATTTGTTTTGAACGGTTTTTAATAGATAAGATTTTAAGGAGACTTTTATATTCAGAATTTCACGATCTTCCCAGATCTTTATGAAAGTATCCTGTACAATTTCTTCTGCTGTCGCAAAATCATTGGTGAAACTATTGGCAAAGATTACCAGGTCTCTGTAGTATACTTTAAAAATCTCTGTGAACGAATCAGGATCACCGGTTATAAGCTTTTCAACCAATAACCTTTCATATATTAAACCTTGCCTTATCAAATTCTAAAATCGTTTTATAGCCTGAATTATTCATTAAAAGTTGTATTTGTTCTTAACAACAACTTAATTAACTGTGATTAAAATGATTTGGAACAAACACATGCTTTTGACAATAATAAACAAAAAAAACGGAATCCCAATAGCTAAATTTGCTCTTTTTCCGGTCCGGGAAAAATCTGCCGGAAGGGGTTTTAGCGCTAAGTACATCAGCTGCAACAATGAGGTGTTACTACTGCATGAGATGATCAGGAATTAAATTTCCTGTCCTCAGCAAATGAAAAATATTTAATAAAAAGGATGAGTGATATATTGATTATTCTGTTGGATACTTACTGATACAGAATGTCTTTCGGATTGACAAAGATTTTTATTATCCAATCCTCTAAAATGAATTTGTGCCCAGAACAAGACTCGAACTTGCACACCGTTGCCGGCACCAGCCCCTCAAGCTGGCGTGTCTACCAATTTCACCATCTGGGCATTCGCAGGTCAGGTTCAGCGGGATACCGGACCCGCTTGCCTAAACCTGTAAATCTTCAGTTTCAATGAACTTCAGGAACAACAGTACTTTTTGCCCTTGTGTGCCCAGAACAGGACTCGAACCTGCACGTCATTGCTGACACTAGTCCCTGAAACTAGCGCGTCTACCAATTTCGCCATCTGGGCCTATCAGCTCAGGCCCAGACTTCCGGGATCGGTGGCTGCCTGTATTGTCCATGCCCTTTTCCCGGTTCTGTGCACTGCGCCTTATTATTGCGGGGACAAAAATAATAAAAAAATCAATAATAAAGTAAACATGATTTACGGAAAAGTATATTTTTGCACACTGACCATGAAAATTATAAGCAAACAGCCTCCCGGATTACAAAAAACAGTCCGGGCAACAGGAAAAGGGACTGGCTCACCTGCTCCGGTGACAGCCGGGCTGTCTGAAATACAGATTTTTAAAACCGCTAAGGGAAAATGAAGATAACAAAGATCATGAAATTCGGCGGGACCTCAGTCGGCAGTCCCGAAAGGATCAAGTCACTTGTTCCTCTGATTACCGGCAGCGAAAGTAAGATTGTCGTCCTTTCGGCAATGTCAGGCACTACAAACAGCCTGATTGAAATAACAAAGCTCCTTTACGGCGGGGACAAAAAGACTGCCTCCGACAGAATTGAGGCACTCAGGGCCGTATATCACAAGGTGGTTGATGAGCTCTATGAAACGGATGAGTATAAAAAGACAGGACGTGAAATGATTGATTCCCATTTCAACTCCATGATCAACATTGCATCCAGGCCCTTTGCCCGCCTGCAGGAAAGAGCCATTGTCGGTGAAGGGGAACTTATTTCAACCGCTTTGCTGCATAAGCTTCTGCTGGAAAAAGGATTCAGGGCAAAACTGATCCCTGCAATGAATTTCATGCGTATTGACAAAGATGGTGAACCGGATTATTATTATATAGAAGAAAACCTCAGGAGGGAACTCAGAAAACATGATTCAAAAAGTGTTCTGATAACCCAGGGCTTTATCTGCCGTAATGTGAAAGGGGAAATTGACAATCTGAAGCGCGGAGGAAGTGACTTTACGGCATCATTGATAGGATCTGTCCTGAAAGTGGAGGAGATACAGATATGGACCGATATCAATGGTTTTCACAATAACGACCCGCGTTATGTTGAAAACACTGAAGTCATTCGCGAACTTTCATTTGACGAAGCTGCCGAACTGGCATATTTCGGTGCAAAAATACTTCACCCCTCAAGTATCACTCCTGCACGTGACAATAATATTCCTGTTCGTCTGAAAAATACCCTTCATCCTGAAGATGAGGGAACCCTTATCACATCATCGAGCGAACTGATCGATTACAAAGCCGTTGCAGCAAAAGACGGGATATCTGTTATAAGGATCAGATCCTACCGCATGCTGATGGCCTATGGTTTCCTGCGTAAGGTGTTTGAGATATTCGTAGCCTACAAAACGCCCATTGACATGATTACAACCTCGGAGGTTTCCATCTCCATTACAATAGATAATCCGCAATATCTCAGGGAAATTGCCACCGACCTTAGTGAGCTGGGAAAAGTGGAGACCGAGGAGGACCAGACTATAATCTGCATTGTCGGGGATTTCCGTATGAAAAAGACCGGATCGGCTCCGGAAATTTTCGAGGCACTGAATACCATACCGCTAAAAATGATATCTTACGGAGGAAGCGATATCAGCCTTTCACTTCTGACAGATACAAGTCATAAGAAAGAAGCCCTCAGACTTCTAAGCAAACATTTATTTCCGCATTGATATATGATTAACAAAGAAACCATAGAAAAATTCAGGAAGCTCAATCTTCCGACACCTTTTTATTATTATGACCTGGAGGTTCTGAAAAAGACCCTGGATGCAGTTAAAAAAGAAGCATCGGCTACCGGATTCAGGCTTCATTACGCAGTAAAGGCAAACCACAACCCGAGGATACTCAAACTTATCTCATCATACGGTCTGGGTGCCGACTGTGTAAGCTGGAATGAAATTGATGCTTCGCTGAAAGCCGGATTCAAGGCTTCCGAAATTGTTTTTGCCGGAGTGGGCAAATCAGACAATGAAATAATCAATGCAATAAATGCAGATATATTCTGCTTCAACTGTGAGTCAATCCCTGAGATGGAAGTGATAAACGAATTTGCTGCAAAACTCGGGAAAAAGCCAAGGATTGCACTGCGTATAAATCCTCTTGTGGATGCTCATACCCACAAATATATAACTACCGGCATCGCGGAGAGCAAATTCGGAATCAACACATGGGAACTGGAGGATGTTCTTAAGAAACTTGCCGGTATGAAGAACCTGGAGCTTATCGGGATTCATTTTCATGTGGGCTCACAAATAACCAGGCTGTCAGTGTTTAAAACACTCTGCAATCACATAAATGAATTGCAGGAATGGTTCTCACTAAGAAATTCAGAGCTGAAGATCATAAATGTAGGCGGAGGTCTGGGTATCAATTATGACAATCCTGAAGAACTGCCAAGGTTTGAAGAATATTTCTCATTGATAGACAAATTTGTGGATCTCAGGCC
>JAAYJR010000557.1 GCA_012522835.1 Bacteroidales bacterium | reverse complement strand
TTTGTAAATAAGCAAATTAAAAATTTAGGAATTCCTATTTTAATCGGGACTAAAAAAGCCACCGCTAAGAAAAAAGAACTAAAAATGGTACAATTCCATCATTTTTTTACGCATTTTTTATTAGTCGGACTTTAAATTTGTTGCTTCAGTATTTCAATGTGGCTTTTAAAGCCGTAGCTTTTCTGTTTTATATTCATGCCCTTTTGTGAGGGTACTGTTAATATTTAACCTTCTCAAACGAATTTGGGCTGTCTGCACCGGAACAAAGTTATTTATTTTTGGGTTTCAGTCAAGGTTTTTCATCATCACCATGACTTTTAACTAATATTTTCCAATATCTCTTTGAGGTGGTTCCAGAATTTACCAACAGTTTCGATATTAAGTCTTTCGTCGGGAGAGTGGGCACCTTTGATCGTTGGCCCTATTGAGATCATATCAAGGTCCGGATATTTTTCAAGAAAAAGACCACACTCCAGTCCCGCATGTATTGACCTGACAACAGGTTCAGTGTCAAAGAGCTTTTTATAGGAACCAACAGCAATTTTCAGGAGCCCGGAACCGGGGTTTGGGGTCCAGCCGGGATAGCTGTCTGAATGTGAAGTTTCTGCCCCTGCCAATTCAAATACTGACCTTACCATCTCAGCTGCATAATATTTACGTGATTCAATCTCACTTCTCTGACTTGTTGTTATAACAATATTATCATCTCCGGTGAATTTTACAGACGCCAGATTACTTGATGTTTCCACCATGCCTTCCATTCGGGTACTCATTTCAAGGATACCATGCGGACAGGCATAGAGCGCATTTAACAGGTTCTTTTGTGTTTTCTGATCAATAACTTTTTCAGGTATTCTATTTTTTTGAATGTTGATTTTCAGATCAGGTTCATTAAATATATATTCATTTTTGATATTTTTAATGAGCTGATCCAGAGCTTTTATAATGCTCTCTTTTTCTGAAGAGGGCACACCAAATATTGCATTTGCCTCCCTGGGTATGGCATTACTCAGATTGCCACCTTCGAAGAGAGACAGGCGAAGGTCATATTCCTGTGATATATTCCAAAGCAGGCGATTGAGAATTTTATTTGCATTCCCTCTGTTTTTATTGATATCATCACCTGAATGGCCACCTGATAAACCTGTAATACTTAATTTAATCGCAGTATAATTTTCAGGAACGTCTGATCTCTTGTATTTTAGCTTAGCCACAGTACCAAGTCCGCCAGCACATCCGATAAATATTTCCCCTTCATCTTCAGAATCGAGGTTGATCAGGAGGGAGCCGGACATGAAACCCCTCTGAAGGTTAAATGCTCCTGTAAGTCCGGTTTCCTCTGCTACAGTCATGAGGCATTCAACAGGCCCGTGACTGATCTCAGTTGATGCAAGCAACGCTAACTGGGCGGCAATTCCAATACCACAATCAGCTCCCAGAGTCGTTCCGTCGGCTTTGATCCATTCGCCTGAAATTACCGGGACAATAGCATCTTTATCAAAATCAAATACTTTGTCGCTGTTTTTTTCGCAAACCATATCCATATGCGTTTGCAGGATCACTACCGGAGCATTTTCCCTGCCGGGAACAGCCGGTTTACTGATAAGTACATTGCCTGCCTTATCGGATTTTGCCTGAAGTTTATTTTTTCGGGCAAATTCGAGCAGGAATTTTCTTATTTTATCCTCTTTTTCAGAAGGACGCGGAATCTGGCAAATATCTTCAAAGTAATTGAACATAGGCTGGGGAGCCAGTTTTGTAAGTTTTCTCATAGTTAAATTATTTAAGATAGAGATTACTGTCACCATAGCTGAGAAACCGGAATCCTTCAGTCAGGGCAAAATCATAAATTTTTTTCCAGTCGTTTCCCAGAAAGGCACTTACAAGAAGCAGCAATGTGCTTCCTGGTAAATGAAAGTTGGTTACCATACCCCTGGTCAGCCTGAAATCATATCCCGGAACAATTATTATATCTGTGGAGAAATTTAAATTGTCGCGGCCTGTTTTTTTTAGGTAATTAAGAATATTTTCAAGAGATTTCACAACACCGGCAGAAATTTTATTTTCATAGGGTTCCCATTGTGATACATGCAGGTTTTGTTCTTTTAATAATTGATCTTTGGTCCTTGACCCCAGCCAGTAGAGACTTTCAACAGAACGTACCGAGGTTGTTCCGACTGCAATAATGCGGTCATGATTAGCAAGTAATTGTTTTATCACATGTTTACTTATTATCACTTTCTCAGTATGCATTTTATGTCCTTCTATTTTGTCTGATCTGACAGGTTGAAAGGTGCCGGCCCCCACGTGCAGGGTAACTTCGCAGGATCGAATATTTTTATCCGGCAGCCGGTCAAGGATATTTTTGGTAAAATGCAGTCCGGCCGTTGGCGCTGCAACCGAGCCATTCAGCTTCGCATATACCGTCTGGTAATTATCTTCATCTGAAGGTTCTGTTTCCCTTTTCAGGTATGGAGGTATGGGGAGTACGCCCGCATGATCAATAATTTCAGCAAATGAAAAGCCGCCGTCCCAGCTGAATTCAATGGTCTGGGTATTTGCACTGACAGCTGCTTTACGTGCTTTCAGTGTAACGGATTTGTCATTTATCGACAGCTTTTTTTCCAGTAATCCTGTTTTCCATTTTTTTAAATTTCCGGTCATGCATTTCCAGGTTGTTTTCTCTCTCTCCAAAAAGGCAAGCTGGTGATCAGAGGGGTGCACCGGTTCAAGACAGAACAGTTCTATAATTGCCCCCGACTCCTTTCTGAAAAATATCCTGGCATGAATCACTCTGGTGTTATTGAAGATCATCAGGGAATTATCAGGGAGGTATTGTGAAATATTACTGAATAAATCTTTTCTGATCACTCCGTTGCGCCAGATTAGCAATTTTGAGCCACTCCGGTCAATGACAGGATATTTGGCAATATACTTCTCAGGCAGATCGTAGTAGAAGTCCTGTATCTCAATATTTTTATAATCTGACAATTATTCCCGTATTAATTCAAATGCAAAATTAACTTAAAAAATGAATTCGCAGAATATACTATTTTTGTAAAAAAATTACAGCAAATGATAAAAATAGGCGACAAGGTTAAATTTCTGGATGATGTTGGCGGGGGAATTGTCAAAGGGTTTACAGGTAAAAATATGGCTAATGTGGAGAATGAGGATGGTTTTGAAATTCCTTATCCTGTTTCAATGCTTATAAATGTTGATGATCCTGAATTTACCGGCACCAAAAAAAACAGAGTAGAGGCAAAGGATGATCAGGTTATGAAGCAGGTTCAGGAAGAATTACCACAAGGCCGGATATCAGAGGGAAAGGATTCTCCTGATTTTTATTTTTGCTTTGTGCCTTCCGATCCGAAGAACCCGCTGGCGGGAGATATTGAGCTGTTCTTTGTAAATGACAGTAATTTTAGTTTGTTGATAAGGTATGCGCATTACAAAAATGAAACATACACTACTTTTTTTTATGGAATAATACCATCAAATTCAAAAAAATTGCTTGAAAGTATCGGACAGAATGATCTTGGCGAGTTGCCGGATTATATATTTCAGGTCATTTACTTCAGGGATAATGAAAATGAGTTCCGGATGCCGTTTTATCAGAAGATCAGGATTACACCGGTAAAGTTTTATAAAGAAAAAAGTTACCAGGCCAACCGGTTTTTTGACAGAGAGGCTATAATGATAAAGGTTACTGAGAATATAATGCAAAGTGAACTGGACAAGCTTTCTGAAGATGATTTCAGGAAAGTATTCAGAAATAAGGAGGTAAAATCTGAAAAGAAGCAGATACCTGTTATTAAAACCCCTGAGATAATTGAGGTTGACTTACATATCAATGAACTTATTGACAATTCTTCAGGATTGAGTAATAAGGAAATGCTTGATATTCAAATTGATAAGGTGGAAAGGGAGATGAGATCGGCAACAGGATCCAGAGCAAAGCGTATTGTATTTATTCACGGGGTAGGGCAGGGAGTTTTAAAACAGGAGATTGCAAAATTATTAAAGAGCAAATTTTCAAAATATTCTTACCACGATGCTTCTTTTAAAGAATATGGGTATGGCGCTACAATGGTTATTCTTCGAAAAGGATAATAAATTATTATCTTTGTGCGGGCAGGCTGCTTTATCGTTCTGATTTTTATCAGAAAGGAAAGTCCGGGCAACGCAGGGCACCGTGCTTCCTAACAGGAAGATCTCTGAAAGAGGATATAAACGTAACAGAAAATAACCACCCTGGAGAGGCAATGCTTTTTCAGGGAACGGGTGAAAAGGCGGGGTAAAAGCCCACCGGTGTTTGTGGTAACACAGACAGCCGTACGTCTCACGGGTTGCAAAGCCAAATATATCCTGATTTTTATCGCTGTTGCGGTAAAACGAAGCGGCCCGTTTCGTTTCCGGGCACACCGGAAATCAGGAGGGGTAGGCTGCAGGATCAGAGCAGTGATGTTTTGACAAGACAGATGATAAAGGATCCCGGAAATTCCGGGATTACAGAACCCGGCTTACAGGCCTGCCTGTTTTTTATAATAATCCATATACCAGTCTACGAATTTTTTAATTCCTTTCTTAAGAGGGGTATTTGGATAATATCCAAAATCTTTTTGCAGTCCGCTGACATCGGCATATGTCTTGTAAACGTCACCAGGCTGCATCTCATGAAACTCTTTTATAGCTTTTTTACCAAGTTCTGTTTCTATCGTTTCAATAAAGTCAAGTAACCTGACAGGGTCTGAATTGCCGATATTGTATAATTTATGCGGAGGAGCTGTTTCCCGGGTGCCGTCTGGCATTGTCATTTCCGGAGAAGGGGGATTATCCATTACCTTTACAACCCCTTCAACAATATCATCAATGTATGTGAAATCGCGCAAGAGATCACCCCTGTTAAATACCCTGACGGGTTTTTCTTCCAAAATGGACTTTGTAAACAGGAAATATGCCATGTCAGGCCTTCCCCATGGTCCGTAGACAGTAAAAAAACGCAGTCCTGTTGATGGTATACCATAAAGATGGCTATAGGTATAAGCCATCAGTTCATTACTTTTTTTTGTTGCTGCATAGAGGCTTACCGGCTCGTCAACCCTGTCACTGACAGATAAAGGCATTTTTATGTTGTTGCCATAGACGCTTGATGAACTGGCATATACCAGATGTTTTATTCCGTAATGCCTGCAACCTTCAAGAATGTTAAGAAAACCGGTGATATTACTGCTTATATATGCAAATGGATTTTCAAGACTGTAGCGCACTCCTGCCTGTGCTGCCAGATTACAAACGTAGTCAAATTTTTCGGATTCGAATAATTTGTTCAGGCGGTCAGGATCCTCAAGGTTCAATTTGATGAATGAATAGTTTGGGTATTTGTCACTCACAACCTTTATATCCCGGGAATCCTGAGAATAATTTATCCCTGCTTCCCTTAACCTGGCATATTTCAGCGCTGGTGAATAGTAGTCATTTATATTGTCAAGTCCTACTACTTCAAACCCTTTTTCCATGAGCTTGTTAACCACATGAAATCCTATAAATCCGGCTGATCCTGTTACTAATACTTTCATCTGTCGTTTAATACCATTAAATTATTTCAAAGGGAAAATTTTATTTTTTTCAAGATAATCAATTATTTTGTCTATGTTGAGTTCATTTTCTGCCGGATCAAACACCAAAGATGCATTAGCCGGTTCTTCATATTCAAGATCCACACCCGGTAAATAATCTATTTCTCCTTTCTCTGCTTTTTCGTATAATTCAGGTTTATTATGACGGCAGTATTCAAGTGATGCCTTCATGTAAAAAAGGTGAAATTTGTCTCTTCCGATGATATCGGCAATCTGGTTGCGGACAGAATCATTTCGTGAAATAAATGAACAGATTGCAATAATTCCGTGGTCATTCAGGATCCTGGCAATATGTCCCACCCTTCTCAAATTTTCTGCCCGGTCGGCGGGAGAGTAGTCTAATTCACGGTTCAACCCTGATCTTACTGAACTGCCGTCGAGCAATACGGCAACGGCATTGTTATCGAATAATTTTTTTTCCAGGCTGAATGCCAATTCATTTTTTCCTGAGCCGTGGAGGCCTGTGAACCAGAGGGTAACTCCTTTCTGATTTAATTTTTTCTCTCTGCTGTCAGGTGAGATCAGGGATTTCCCTTTTCGTATTGTTTCCTTTTCAATGTCAGTGATCCTGGAAGGGAGGTTTTTACTTTCCAGTTTATCCAGGATCATTCCTACAGCAACGGTGTTGTTAGTAACAGGATTGATCAGGACAAAGGATCCAGTGTTCCTGTTTTTTTTATAAGGATCGAAAAAAATCGGTTTAGCAGTCGTTAAAACAGCACGTCCGATTTCGTTTAGCTGCAAATTATCGACAATGCTTTTTTGAAGCGAATTGACATCAATTTTATAATTCAGCCTGTCGATATGTGCCCTTACATTATTGGTAGTATGTTTCAGAAAAAAATGGGTTGCAGTATCCATTGGTTCCTCGTCCATCCATACCAGCATTGCTTCGAAGTGCCTGTCAATTCGCGGCATGTTATCCGGCAGGACAAGCATTTCACCCCGTGAAATATCAATTTCATCTTCCAGCTCAATTGTAACCGCCTGTGGAGGGAAAGCCTGGTCAGGATTTCCGTCATATGTCACAATTCTTTTGACCTTTGATTCTTTCCGTGATGGAAGGGCAACAATTTCATCGCCGGAATTTATGATACCAGAAGCGATGTTGCCTGCAAATCCCCGGAATCTGAGGTCCGGGCGTACCACATATTGCACGGGGAACCTGAAATCTTCGTAGTTACGGTCACTGCTTACATGCACATTTTCCAGAAATTCCAGCATACCCTGGCCGTGATACCAGGGTGTATTCCCTGAAAGTTCCACAACATTGTCTCCTTTCAGTGCAGAAAGCGGGATAAAGTTAAGATCAGGGATATCCAGTTGTGTCACAAATGCTCTGTATTCTGAGCAGATGTCATCAAAAACCTGTTGGCTGTAACCAACCAGATCCATTTTGTTAACAGCAAGTAATATATGTTTTATTCCAAGTAATGAAACCAGGAATGTATGTCTTCGGGTTTGTGTTATTACTCCCTTAGTTGCATCGACCAGGATTATTGCAAGGTTAGCGGTCGATCCTCCGGTTATCATGTTTCTGGTATACTGCTCATGTCCGGGTGTGTCTGCTATTATAAATTTTCGTTTTGATGTTGAAAAGTACCGGTATGCCACATCAATTGTAATTCCCTGTTCCCGTTCTGCTTTTAAGCCGTCGAGCAGAAGTGCATAATCAATATTTTCTCCGGCGTGCCCAACTCTTTTGCTGTCGCGTTCAAGGGCTGACAGTTGATCTTCATACAACATTTTGCTGTCAAACATCAGTCGCCCGATAAGGGTCGATTTACCGTCATCAACCGATCCTGCAGTCAGTAACCTTAGAAGGTCTTTTTTTTGATCCTGGTCAAGGAACTCTTTTATGTCGAGGTTTTGTGTTGTCATTTTTTGATTTGAATTTAATTGAATACCTAACCGGTAATTTGTCAGAAATACCCCTCTCTCTTTTTCTGCTCCATGCTGGCCTCCTGGTCAAAATCAATCACGCGTGTAGTACGTTCTGACTTTGTAACGGTCATCATCTCCTCTACAATTTTTTCTATTGTATCGGCATCCGATTCAACTGCCCCGGTAAGCGGATAGCATCCGAGTGTACGAAAGCGGACTCTTTTCATCTTTGCTTTTGCAGACATTTCCGGGGGCATCCGGTCATCATCAACGAGTATCAGGTTGCCTTCTACATCAACAACAGGCCGTTCTTTTGCATAATAGAGGGGTACGATGGGTATCTTTTCCAGTCTTATGTACTGCCATATATCCAGTTCAGTCCAGTTGCTCAGTGGAAATACCCTTATAGATTCCCCTTTATGAACCCTTGCGTTGTATATATTCCATAATTCAGGTCTTTGATTTTTGGGATCCCACTGATGGAATCTGTCACGGAAAGAGAATATCCGCTCCTTTGCCCTGGATTTTTCTTCATCACGCCGGGCCCCTCCAAAAGCAGCATCGAATTTATATTTGTTCAGGCCTTCCAGCAGGGCCTGGGTCTTCATCACATCAGTATGGACTTTGCTGCCATGACTGAAAGGGCCAATGCCGCTTTCATAGCCTTGTTTATTATAATGGACAATAAGGTTCCACCCCTTCTCTCTGGCATAATTATCGCGAAACTCAATCATTTCGCGAAATTTCCATTTAGAATCGATATGCATAAGTGGGAAAGGTACTTTACCGGGATAAAATGCTTTTTCTGCCAGGCGGACCATAACTGATGAATCCTTGCCAATAGAATATAGCATAACGGGATTTTCAAATTCGGCAGCCACCTCCCTTATTATATGTATCGCTTCTGTTTCGAGCTCCCGCAGGTTTGTTAAACTGTATTCTTTCATCTATTATTACTTGTAATTTCTTCGTAATCTTCTATCTGGTTGAATGAGTACTGATAACTCATAGGTATTATATCATTATATTCCTCAACTTTTGCATTTGACATACATGCTTCGATTATTCGTCTTCCTGTTTTATAAAGATCCTGATGTAAAAATTTCACTAACTCTTTTTTGAAAAAATCCTGTAAAATTTCTGCTCCGGCGTCATATCCATCGGTTCCCACGTCTGCCTGGTGATATACTTTCAGAAACCTGGTGGGAATTTTAGAGCTTTCAATAGTCAGGTAATTTAATTCATAACCCAGCAGGCTGCTCCTGGCAGGTTGGTACTGATCCTTTCTTAACCTGGCCACACCGCGTCTGGTAAGATACTCACGCATTAACAGCTGCGGTTTGAAACCGACCTGCCAGACGCCTATGAATTGGTTAGGTACAAGAGTAAATGTTGTACGGGGGGTTTTGATGATCTGGTCGAGGAGCAAATTGGCATGAGTCACATGTTTGCCTGTGGCAAAAGGCCAGTAGGATCCCACCCCTTCACTTTCCATCTCTCCTGAGCCGATTATGCTGGGATTATTATATCCTCTCGGTGAAACAAGCCGCCACAGCCAGGCCAGGGCCGGGGGCAGTATATGGAACAGTCCGACAATGCCGTATGATGGATTTTCCCTGCTACAGGCAGGAGTTCTTAATCCAAAGCTTCTTATGTCTACAGAAACCGGATGGTTAATAATATTTTTAACTATATCGCGGGGAAGGATTACTCTTGGATTTGGACAAGGTTTTCCCGGTTCATCCTGGATATGATCCCATATAAGTGCAGTTGAATCCGGTACAGTATCAATATTCAGGAAAAGTAAAGGTTTTCCCGGTTTCAGGGTTGCTTTTTCCAGATGGGGATCGCTGCCATATTCAGTCACACTGTCAACTCTTACGAACCAGGCATTTTCTGCATCAATGACCTCAAGTTTGCCATTCTCCTTTTGGATTGAAGGATGGCACAAAGCCATGTCATCTGCTACAGAATAAAATGAACAGAACCTTGGGATGCTAATGAATCTTTCCTCGTTCGTTATTGTGTTTGTGCCTATTAATACACGACCATCAACTTCCCTGACAA
>JAAYJR010000197.1 GCA_012522835.1 Bacteroidales bacterium | reverse complement strand
GGATACAGATTTGGCTTTTGCTACAGAGAGGATACAAATTTGGCCTTTGTGACAGATAGGATACAGATTTGACTTTTGCTACAGATAGGATACAGATTTGGCTTTTGTTATAGATAGGGCACTGATAAATGCAGCCTGTTAGTTCACTGCCTTATCCCTTGCCGTTCGCTTGAGCGAACGGATTTATGCAATGGCAGCGGCTTCATCCGCCGGCTAAAGCCGACGGTAACAGATAAAGCATCGATGTGGCTTTTGCTACAGATAGGATACAAATTTGGCCTTTGTGACAGATAGGATACAGATGTGGCTTTTGCTACAGACAGGATATAGATTTGGCCTTTGTGACAGATAGGATACAGATGTGGCTTTTGCTACAGATAGGGCACTGATAAATGCAGCCTGTTGGTTCACTGCCTTATCCCTTGCCGTTCGCTTGAGCGAACGGATTTATGCAATAGCAGCGGCTATTTTTTAGAAAATTAAAAATTATATTGAGATGAAGAAAGTAGTAGTTTCCAGGAAGGTCTTAGTACCATTCATTTTGATAACCAGTTTATTTGCCTTATGGGGATTTGCAAATGATATTACCAACCCAATGGTTGCAGCATTTCAGACTATCATGGAGATGTCCAATCTCAGGGCAGCCCTGGTGCAGTTTGCTTTTTACGGAGGATATGCTACTATGGCAATTCCTGCTGCTATGTTTATTAAAAAGTATAGCTACAAAAAGGGGATATTGATGGGACTGGGACTCTATGCTGTGGGAGCATTGATGTTTTATCCTGCTGCCCGGTTTGAGATTTTTGAATTCTTTTTGGTATCTCTTTATATTCTGACATTCGGACTTGCTTTTCTGGAAACTACAGCTAATCCCTATATCCTGTCGATGGGCGATCCTGAAACCTCCACCCGTCGTTTAAACCTTGCGCAGTCCTTTAATCCGATGGGTTCGCTGATGGGCATGTTCGTGGCTTCAAATTTTATTCTTTCGCACCTGGAGTCTGATAAAAGAGATGCCTCAGGAGAACTTATATTTAACACCCTGAGCGAAGCGGAAAAGGCAGTTATCAGAACCCACGACCTGTCAGTAATCAGAAATCCCTATATTATCCTTGGATTTGTTGTAATCACAATGTTCCTGATTATCTATTTTTCTAAAATGCCCGTTCGCGAAAATGCAAACCATTCAATACGCCTGAAAGACTCATTCCGCAGGTTATTTCAGAATATGAGGTACAGGGAGGGTGTAATTGCACAGGTGTTTTATGTGGGAGCACAGATTATGTGCTGGACATTTATAATACATTATGCTGATAACCTGGGAATACCAAAGTCGACAGCACAAAATTATAATATTGTGGCAATGATAATTTTTCTTTCGAGCAGGTTTATCAGTACAATGCTTATGAAATATCTGAATGCCAGATTTTTGCTTATGGTATTCGCAATTGGGGGCATCCTTACAACAACAGGGGTAATTTTAATACAGGGGATGGGCGGACTCTATCTGCTTATTGCAACTTCTGCATTTATGTCACTGATGTTTCCCACAATATATGGAATAGCGCTTGAAGGGCTCGGTGATGATTCCACTCTCGGGGCAGCCGGATTGGTAATGGCTATTGTCGGGGGTGCATTGATGCCTCCCCTGCAGGGCGCAATAATTGATTTAGGAAGGGTTGGCTGGCTGCCTGCAGTTAATGCCTCTTTTATTCTTCCCTTTATCTGTTTTGTGGTCATTGCAATTTATGGATACAGAACATTGAGGGTGTATAAGTGAAAAATATGAAATCGCGTTGGAATGAATTTCCGTTTAAACCGGCAAAAGTCCCTTTCTTTTATGGATGGGTGATATTATTCGCATCTGTAGTGGGAATATTGATGAGTGCACCGGGACAAACCATCGGAGTATCGACCTTTACCGATTATCTGATCGATAATATTGGCCTGAGCAGGAACCAGATAAGTACATCCTATATGGTCGGGACAATTGCAAGTTCACTGATACTGACCTGGGCCGGCAGGATGTATGACAGATACGGGGCGCGGTGGACAGCAATGGCAGCATCATTACTAATGGCATTTGTTCTGGTATGTTTAAGCCAGTCCGACCGGATTATAAGGTTAATTGTAAATGATGTAAGATCAAATTTTTATACAGCCACGGCTGTTGTTATTATGATACTCCTTTTTTTTGTACTCCGCTTTTCAGGACAGGGTGTGCTTACTATGGTCTCGCGAAACATGCTTATGAAATGGTTCGTGGCACGAAGAGGTATTGTTAATGGTTTGATGTCAGTGTTTGTAGCTCTGGGATTTTCGGTAGCACCTTTGGCTTTCGACCAGCTGATACAATTAACCTCCTGGAGGCATTCCTGGCTGATAATGGGGGTATTTGCCGGAGTTATCTTCACTATATTTGTATTTATCTTTTTTCGTGATAATCCTGAAGAGTCGGGACTTCTGCCTGACGGCGAAAAGCATGGCCACCGTGAACATCATGTAACAATAAAAGCCTTTCAGCAATATACCCTGAAGGAAGTCCGGAAAACATTAAGCTTCTGGCTATATGCACTGCCTCTGGCAGTACATACTTTATATGTCACTGCTTTTACATTTCATTTGGTTTCACTATTTGATATGGCTGGATTAAACCGGGAAAAAGCCCTGGGCATTTTTATTCCTGTCTCGGTCATTTCCGTTTTTGTTTCTTTAGCAGGAGGGTGGTTGTGTGACCGCATTAAACTGAAGTACCTGTTGATAGTGGCAACGGCCGGAGAGCTTATTGCTTTGATTTCTTTAGGAAACCTTAATGACGGATTTTTCTATTATAGCTTTATAATTGGGCACGGCATAATTGGAGGGTTATTCAATGTTTTAATGACTGTAACATGGCCGCGGTTTTACGGACAGAAACATCTCGGCTCTATTAGTGGTTTTGTCATGTCACTTGTAGTTTTTTCAAGTGCACTGGGGCCTGTCCTCTACAGCTTTTCGCTAACCCGCCTTGGAAGCTATGATTATGCATCCCTGGGATTTGCTGTATTAATGGTAATACTACTGGCTTTTAGTTTTAAAGGTGATAATCCGCAGGATAAATTCGAAAATGAAACGAGCAAACCGATTAAAAACGGGACAAAAGAGTATAATTAAAACAAAAGGGAATGAATATAAAACAAAAAAGTTACGGCTTTAAAAGCCACAATGAAATACTGAAGCAGGAAATTTAAAGTCCGCCTAAGAAAAAATGCGTAAAAAAAATGATATCATTTTTAGCTATTTTTTCTTCAGCGGTGGTTTTTTTTGTCTACTTTTTTTGGCTATAGAAAAAAAGCAGGTAGGGTTTAAGGGGTAACACCCCTTTGTATAAATAATTGAATTTTAAATATTTAACTAAGTTGTTGTCAGATGAAACGAGCATGTTCTTTTTTAATCAAAAATAACACAAAAAAATATGATTAAAATAAGAATATGCGAGAGTGAGGAACGAACGGTT
>JAAYJR010000511.1 GCA_012522835.1 Bacteroidales bacterium | reverse complement strand
ATGTTTATTCGGGTTTAAGAATTTTTTGAAAATATTTCATTTTTTGAGATGAGAAAAAAATCAGATTACATTATTAAAATAGAGTTATCAGCCATTTATCGCACCTCAGAGTTGAATAAAAAATCAATATATTTGCGCAGATTTTAACAGATATAAGATCACATAAGTATATACCAGTTTTTATGAATAATATACGCAATTTTTGTATCATAGCACATATAGACCATGGCAAGAGTACTTTGGCCGACAGGATGCTTGTTCTTACAAAGACTATTGGTGACAGGGAGATGCGCGATCAGGTCCTTGATAATATGGAACTGGAACAGGAGAGGGGCATTACCATAAAAAGTCATGCGATACAAATGGACTATGAATATAAGGGTGTGGATTATAAACTGAATCTTATTGATACTCCCGGACATGTAGATTTCTCTTATGAGGTATCCCGGTCAATTGCAGCATGCGAAGGGGCTCTGTTAATTATTGATGCCACGCAGGGCATTCAGGCCCAGACAATTTCCAATCTCTATCTGGCAATTGAGCATGAACTGGAAATTATACCGGTATTAAATAAAATGGATCTTCCAAATGCTGTTCCCGAAGTGGTCGAAGACCAGATAATCGATTTGACAGGTTGTTCCCGTGAAGACATCATTCATGCGAGCGGCAAGACAGGTATGGGTGTTGAGACAATTCTGGAGACGATAGTGCAAAAAGTACCACCTCCCATAGGTGATCCTGATGCTCCGTTGCAGGCTCTTATATTTGATTCTGTATTTAACCAGTTCAGGGGTATAATTGCATATTTCAAGATTGTAAACGGAATTATCAGAAAAAAAGACCTTGTGAAGTTCGTGGCTACCGGTAAGGAGTATAATGCTGATGAGATAGGGGTTTTAAAACTGGGTTTAATTCCCCGTGATATGTTGTCAGCGGGTGATGTTGGCTATATTATCTCCGGCATAAAAATTGCCAAAGAGGTTAAAGTAGGAGATACCATAACACATGTTGAGCATCCGTGTGATAAAGCCATTGCCGGTTTTGAGGAGGTTAAGCCAATGGTATTTGCAGGGGTCTATCCAATAGATGCTGATGATTACGAGGACCTCAGATCATCTATGGAAAAGCTTCAGTTGAATGATGCGTCCCTTACCTATGAGCCTGAATCCTCTGCTGCACTTGGTTTCGGATTCAGGTGCGGGTTTCTGGGACTGCTGCACATGGAGATTATCCAGGAAAGGCTGGAGCGTGAATTTGATATGAATGTCATTACCACAGTTCCAAACGTTTCCTATCTGGTGCATTTAACAAATGGTACTACCGAAAGGGTATATAATCCTTCGGGATTGCCTAATCAGACCCTCATAGATGAGATCGAAGAGCCTTATATCAGGGCTAATATTATTACGGCCTCTGAGTTCATTGGCTCTGTAATGAAACTTTGTCTTGATAAGCGGGGTACTCTTGTCAGTCAGCACTACCTTACTTCAGAACGTGCCGAACTGGTATTTAACCTGCCTCTTGGCGAGATTGTTTTTGACTTTTATGATAAGCTTAAAAGTATCTCCCGGGGCTATGCCAGTTTTGATTATTACGTAAATGAGTATAAACCTGCAAAGCTGGTACGCCTTGATATTCTTTTGAACGGTGAGATGGTAGATGCACTCTCAACACTTATACATTTTGATAATGCCTATCCCTTCGGAAGGAGGATGTGTGAAAAGCTGAAAGAGCTTATTCCGCGGCAGCAGTTTGACATTGCAATTCAGGCAGCAATTGGTTCCAAGATAATTGCACGTGAAACCGTAAAGGCAGTCAGGAAGGACGTTACAGCAAAATGTTACGGCGGTGATATAACAAGGAAACGCAAGCTTCTTGAAAAGCAGAAAAAAGGTAAAAAGAGAATGAAGCAGATCGGTAATGTTGAAGTACCGCAAAAAGCATTTCTCGCAGTTTTGAAGCTGGATTAAAAAATTAACTTACTGACTTTTCCGTATCCCTTTTTCAGACTATCAGTTTATAACCTTTGCCGTGGACATTGATGATTTCTACAGAAGGCTCATCCTTCAGATGTTTGCGTAGTTTGGTAATATATACATCCATACTGCGGGCGTTGAAATAGTTATCATCTATCCATATAGATTTTAGTGCATAATTTCTTTCCAGCACTTTATTGGCATTCTGGCAGAGTAGTTTCAGAAGATCAGACTCCTTGGTAGTAAGTTTCACTGCTTCCACCCCGTCGGATAAAGTTTGCTTCCGGGTATCAAATGTGTATTTCCCCAGCGTGAAAGCCGGCTGTGAAGCTGACTGTGACTCCTGGGCTGTCCTGCGCAAAATCGCTTCAATCCTGAAAATCAATTCCTCCATGCTGAATGGCTTGGTAATATAGTCGTCGGCACCTAGTTTAAATCCTTCAATAACATCATCTTTAAGATTTTTCGCCGTCAGGAAAATTATTGGTATATCTGAATTTATTATCCTGATATCTTTAGCCAGGGTAAAACCATCTTTTTTGGGCATCATTATATCAAGGATACAAATATCATAATGCTCTTTCATAAAACCCTTATAAGCCGCTTCACCATCAGGGTAGAGGTCTGCCTCAAATCCTTTTGCAATTAAATATTCTTTTAATAACAAGCCTAAATTTTCGTCATCTTCTGCCAGAAGCAGTTTTGTTTTTTGTTCCATATTATTTTAATATTTTGGGTAGAAAGATACTAAAAACGGTGCCTTTATTTACTGCGCTGTCTACTTTAATTTTACCATTATGCAAATCTATGACCTGCTTGACGTAGCTAAGTCCAAGTCCAAACCCTTTAACATTGTGGACATTTCCGGTAGGTACCCTGTAAAACCGGTCGAATATTTGAGTCTGATGTTCTTTCGGGATCCCGATGCCGTTATCTTTTACCATTACCACCACATGATCATTTCTGTCTTCGGTCGAAACAGTTATTTCGGGATCTCCGTTACTGTATTTCATTGCGTTATCCAGCAAGTTGAACATCACATTTGTGATATGCACCTCGTCACCTTTAATAATGGTACTTTGGACATTAAGTTCAGATTTCAGCGCTCCGTTTTTATTCTTAATTCTTATATCAAAGTTATTTAATACTGTCCTTATTGTTTCATTAAGGTTAAACTCTTTAAATTTCATTTTCAGTCGCCCTTCGTTAAAAACAGCCATCTGAAGTACTTTTTCAACCTGAAAGCTAAGGCGTTTGCTCTCTTCATTTATTACCTTTGAAACATGTTCGACCGTTTTCGGTGTATTTATAATCGTCCCGTCCTGAAGCATCTGACTTGCAAGTGAAATTGTTGAAATAGGTGTCTTCAGTTCATGGGTCATATTGTTGATGAAATCATTTTTAATAATAGACAATTTTTTTTGTCTTAATATTGTCATGATTGCATAGGTAAAGATCCCGATCAGCAATCCTGTCAGGATTAATGTAGGTATAATGGTCAGTCCAGTAGCTCTTAACAGGTATCCGCTTCTTTTGGGGAAATATACATAGAGGTAATTAGGTTGCTGTCCGTCATAGTCATATGGAAAGAGAAGGCTGTAGTACTGTTGTTTTTTATCCGGATTATAACCTGGACTTCCGAAGACCAGTTTGTCTTTGCCCTGGTTAGATGAGCGGACTGCATATTTATAATCCAGGTTAATTCCTGCCTCCTGGAAGGTATTTTTAAGTGCCTGTTCCATGAAGGCTGAATCTATACGTTCTTCCAGCAATCTCCCTTCAAGCAGAATCTTGTAATTACTCCAGTTCATATCTTTCAGCCAGGTTTCCCTTTTTCTTTCGAGGTCGAGGTTATATTCATGGATTTGGTCAAACGTTGAATAGCTGTTTAAATCAGTGCCGGGAAGGCGGCTTTTTTCTTTTTCATCTGCTGATTCATCAAATTCAATCTGCAGATCTTGCTGGTAACTTCCAAAAATATTCCGTTCTGAAAAGCTGAATTTAAAATTAATAGATGCAGTACCTGACCCTTGTCCGGGGAAAACATCAATATTACCCGAAGCCCTGTTGCCGGCAGGCAAACTGCCTTCGCGCGCACTTCTTCTGGCCAGGCGCTGTTCATAACGCTCCAGGTGGTCAACGACCTTTTTTAGCTCGCCTTTTACGAGCTGGTCAAACTGCTCCTCCCGGATATCTGAAACAGTTTTGATCAGGTGAGTCTGCACAATGATCAATCCTGCCAGCACGACAGCCATCAGTAATATTAATGTTAATAACATCTTTTTACTCATGCCGCAAAGATAATTCTAATAAAAAATTGAATAGAGTCACCTTAACATTATTTAACATCGTGAAGGGGATTGTAATTATTATTAACTCTGTCCGTTAACAATCTTTCAATTATAACCGGAAAATATTCATATTCAAGTTGATGAACTTTTTCTGCTACCTGTTCTGGTGTATCATCCGCGTAAACCGGGCATTTAGCCTGAAATATCAGTTTCCCGTTATCATATATATTATCCACATAATGTATTGAAATACCGGTTTCTTTGTCTCCACTATTAACCACAGCCCGGTGAACTTTCATTCCGTACATCCCTTTACCTCCGTATTTAGGCAACAGGGCAGGGTGAATATTTATAATAGTAAAATCATTGATCAGCGTTTCAGGTACAAGCCAGAGAAATCCTGCCAGCACGATAAGGTCAATACCTCTCTTATGAAGAATTTGCCTGACCTCCGGTGTATCATACAATTGAAGCCGGTTAAAGACATATGTTTCAATGCCCATGGCAGCTGCTCTTTTCAGGGCGTATGCATCAGGATTATTGCTCCATAATGAATCTATCGTAATTGCTTTGTTATCAGCAAAATATTCAATTATTTTTTGAGCATTTGTTCCCGACCCTGATGCAAATATTGCTATTTTTTTTAAATCCATTTTTATCATGACTTACTAATTGGAATATATGAACAAAGTGTTCAAAATTAATAGATGTAAATATTATTTATTAGCGGCACTAACATATTTTTTATATTTTTTCTTTGAAATATAATTGGTAAATGTATTACTTTGCACGGAATTATTAAAAACTCAAATTAGTATTAACCAAAATTTAGAATTATGTCTGACGTTGCAGCAAAAGTAAAAGCAATTATTGTTGATAAATTGGGAGTTGACGAAAGTGAAGTAACAGATGAAGCATCCTTCACTAATGATTTAGGGGCAGATTCGCTTGACACAGTCGAGCTGATTATGGAATTCGAAAAAGAATTTGATCTTGCAATACCGGACGACCAGGCTGAAAAAATCTCCACAGTGGGAGAAGCTATTGCTCATATTGAAGAAGCTATCAAGTAACCCATAAGGTTTTTTTATGGACTTTAAAAGGGTTGTCATTACCGGAGTAGGAACTGTTAATCCGTTGGGTAATTCGGTTGACGAATTTTGGAAAAACCTGAAGAACGGAGTTAGCGGCGCTGGATATATCACCAAATTTGATCCTTCAAAGCATAAGACTCATTTTGCCTGTGAATTGAAGGATTTTAATTCGGAACAGTATATTGAGCGTAAAGAGGCACGTAAATATGATTTGTATTCACAATATGCGATCGTATCTGCGGATCAGGCTTTGAACGATTCGGGAATTGATCTTGAGGTAGTTGACCACGACAGGTGTGGTGTTGTCTGGGGAGCAGGAATAGGAGGAATTCAGACCTTCTTTGAAGAGGTCAGGGATTACAGAGAAGAAAATCCGAGATTTTCTCCTTTTTTTATACCTAAGATGATTGCAAATATTGCCGGTGGACTTATATCAATAAGATACCGCTTCAGGGGGCCGAACTTTACTACGGTAACTGCCTGTGCCTCCTCTTCGCATGCAATAATTGAAGCTTTTAACCTTGTCCGGCTCGGGAAGGCTGAATTAATGATTACAGGTGGCTCTGAAGCCAGCGTAAATGAAGCAGGCATTGCAGGATTCAATTCAATGAGGGCTATTTCAACCCGCAATGATGATCCCAAAACTGCTTCCAGGCCATTTGATAAGGACCGTGACGGCTTCGTTATCGGTGAAGGAGGAGCTGCTTTTATCATTGAAGAGTACGAAAGTGCATTGAAGAGAGGAGCTAAGATTTATGCTGAGATTATTGGCGGCGGCATGTCGTCTGATGCATATCACATGACTGCCCCTGATCCTGAGGGTTATGGTGCAGGACTGGTTATGAAATGGGCGCTTGAGGATGCAGGGCTGAAACCGGAGGATGTTGACTATATCAATGTTCACGGTACTTCTACTCCGCTTGGAGATATAGCAGAGCCTAAAGCAATAATCAAAACATTTGGTGAGCATGCTTATAAACTTAGTCTGAGCTCTACCAAATCAATGACAGGGCATTTACTTGGCGCAGCAGGCGCAGTAGAAAGCCTGGCCAGTGTTCTGGCAATAAGAAATAATTTTATTCCTCCTACCATTAACCATTTTACTGATGATCCGGAAATTGATAACAGACTGGATTTTACGTTTAATAAACCAAAGGAGAGGGAGGTGAATATTGCTCTTAGCAATACATTCGGTTTTGGAGGACATAACGCCACAGTTGTATTCAAAAAAATTTAAAAATTTGTGGTAAGAATAATTGCACAAAGAATAAAACTCTTTTCATCACCCCGAAAAGAGTTTTATTTGTTTCTTAAGGATTTATTGGGATTTTATCCGAAGAATCTTAAACTGTACGATTTGGCATTTGTGCATAAATCGGCTTCAGTTCATGATTCACAGGGAAACCTGGTTAATAATGAACGCCTTGAATTCCTGGGAGATGCAATCCTTGGCGCTGTCATTGCTGATTTTTTGTATAACCGGTTTCCCCAGCAGGATGAGGGGTTCCTTACAAAAAACAGGTCAAAACTGGTTAACCGTGCTTTTCTTACAAGGCTTACATTCGACATGGGACTGAATATTTATATCGATACCAATACAACAAAAAATGTCGATCAAAGCCATATTTACGGTGATGCCTTTGAAGCCCTTATTGGCGCCATTTATCTGGATACGGACTACAATGTGACAAAACGGTTTGTGACAAAAAAGATACTTTCGAAGTTTGTGGACATGAATGAAATAGAGAAAAAAGACACAAATTTTAAAAGCCAGTTAATTGAATGGAGCCAGAAGAACAGGAAAGAGGTTAAGTTCGATACCATTGAGGAGGATTCAAAAGATAAATCCAAACCCCCCAAATTTATTACCGTCATTACAGTTGATAATAAGGAATTTGGCAAAGGAATCGGAACCTCCAAAAAAGAAGCCCAGCAAAAAGCAGCAAAAGAGGCTCTGAGGAAGATGGGGAATTGATATTTGGCAATATCCCCCTTTCCTTCTTTATTAATATATTTGCACCCCATAACAAATTAGCATGAATAATTATCTCATATTTGCACTGGGTTTTTTATCCCAGGTTT
>JAAYJR010000216.1 GCA_012522835.1 Bacteroidales bacterium | reverse complement strand
CTTCATATTCATCACAAAGATTTTCAAGTTCTTGATCTGTGGAATCGAAACGAACATCATCAATCATTGCCCAGTAAACCCAATCTTCTAAATGTTCGCCTGAGAGTTCAGGGAAGCCTTCTGTAGAGGCGAACCTTCTTTGATCTAATTTATAGTACATATTTGAAACTCCTGTGTTCAATTCTTGGGCGAACCTTCTTTGATCTAATTTATAGTACATATTTGAAACTCCTTGTAATAGTGAAAAAATTACAAGTCTATATTACCCCCCTCTTTAATAAAATCCTTAAGGGGGGGGGTATTAATTAGTCACTTTTTCATACTCCATTGTTACGTATGCGTGACAACCCTTATTTGATAAGCTTTCATACCCGTCAATCGGGACAATCGACCTTAACGTATCCTCTCCGATTTTCTCATAACCTGCATACATATCTCCTTCCGATTCAGTTGTTTTAAGATAGTCGTTAACTGCCTTGGCCATCTCCGTAAAGTCTCTAAAAGTACGGCCTTTAAATTGATCCGTAATGGCGAATGAATCAACAAGGTCTTCACCTCCATCTGAAACGATTACATGAACATTTTTGAATTTATACATTTTTCACGTAACCTTTATGTTTATTTTTTAGATTTCTTGGAAACTTCTTGCACTTCAATAGTAGAGGGGTACCACCTTACTTCTATAAAATCTCCATGAAGATTCAGAAGTGTGTATATTTTTCTATTTTTATATCTAGGACCTTCTCCTAACATATTTACGGTTTCCCCGGGATGTATTTCTGTTTTAAAGTCTACCGTTTCATCTAGCAACTCTTTCTCGGTTCTTTTATCCCACAAAATTAATGATCCTTTTATGTTCAGTACAATATCTTTGCTGACATTTTTTACAGAGACTTTACAGGTAACGAATAAACTCTTTTCTGAAAGGTTCTCTGCCATGCACCATTGATATTCGATTACTACGGGGTAGTAACTCCTTTTTTCCTTCCAATACTCTTCTCTTCTCTTCTTTTCTGCTAGAAACTTCTCTTCCCTCTTCCGTTCTTCTTCTAAGAGTTTTTGCTTTTTTTGCCATTCTTCTATGCGCCGTTCCCGTTCTATGCGCCGTTCCTCTTCAAGACGTTCCCTTCTTTCTTCGAGACGTTTTCTTTCTTTTTCTGCTTCCTCTTCAAGATGCTTTTGATACGCTTCTGGGTCCAAAGACTCTTTATAATTATCAGAATTCTCTTTCAGTTCTTCATTAGCCTTTAAAGACTCTTTTACGGATTCTTTTGTACCGTATTCGACAGGCGTTAAGGCAAAACATCCCGAAAAGAACATTGCGACAACAAAACACGTTAACATCATTTTATTCACCATTTTCCTTAAAAAAGTTACATTCAAATCCCGACAAAATTTTCTGCTTTTTGTACGGCATACTCAATACAGTCTACTTTCTTTATCAAACCTACCAAAAACACTACTCTTTCGTTCTTTTCGTCTTTGATTTCCAGCGTTCCAGTCAACATTCCGCCATGAATATCCGTACCGGAATGAAGAGCGATAGTGACATTATTCGCACCAAAAGAACGCAAGGATCTCGAAAGTTGTTCAGAACAAAAAGGTGCCGCATATGATCTGCCTTTACAGCGTTCCACGCCATTGTTCTTAACTTCGATAACGGCATTATGGGATACTACCAAAAATTCCGTACCTACCGTTGCCAGGTAAACTTCATCTGATTGCAGGTTTTTTACAGTTTTCGCAACATCCGACGCTTTTGCGTAAACTTTAAACTCAACTTCACGATCCTCTGTCAAAATCCGAACAGCATTTGTTGGCGAAATTGTTTCTAAACGGTAATTTTCACAAGTCTCGCCATCATTATCGTAAACACCCTCCGGCCAAGGCTTTTCAGGTTTTTCCCAAACATAACGGCGGCTATCCGTTTTCCAATGAGAAACGCCGTCCGAATTGATTAGCCCAAAATCGTCATGCCAATTTTCAACTAGTTTTTGTTTCATGAACGTAGAAAGAGGACTTTTAAAGGTTTCGCTTTTAGCCGGTTCCCAACCTTGCGTTTTAAACGTGTAATACCCTCTTGCCGGTTTCTCAAGAGTCACAACTAAATTATCATTTTCCCCAATTTTAACAGTTGCCATTGGACATTTTTTGGCCAAATCCAAAATGTATTTCGGCAATTGTCCCGGTTTCTGTTTCAGTAGTTTTTTGACATCGGCAGGGACTTCTTTGCCGGACTTGAAACGGTAATCAGAAAGCACATCTGCGTCGCCCCATTTAACAGGACGCAACCCATCGATAATTCCGCCGCTATTTACGAAGTCTTTAAAAAAGGTTTCCATTTTATTCTCCTTTTAAGGCTTTTTCTTCAATTTGAAGGTTTCTGGTTATTGCCGATTTTTCAGAAAAAGTTTCCCCGTACCTGGCTCGCAACTTATTCACATTTTTAACTTGAACATCTTCTGTCGAAACATTTAAAACATCCTGTGCGACATTGATGTACCAATAAAGATCCCCAAGTTCTTCAATCAAATTAACCGTATCCAACGGTTTCCCGTAAAAAATATGTTTTTTGATTGCATCTAAAAACTCACCTGCTTCTGTAGCAACCCCCATTGCAGCATGTAAAAGACGAATAATAGAATCTTGAGAAACACGTTCACTGATAAGATTCATGTCTGTAGATTCAGTTTTCAAAACTTCTTTCAAATACTCTTTGTTGTCCATTTTCTGTCCTTATTTTGTGAATGATTTTCTAAGAATCTGTCTAAGATTATGCCCGTTTTACGGGCAAAAGTCAACAAAAAATAATTTTTAACATTTTTCTTTACTGGGCACCAAATCTAGTGTATACTGGTATCATGTTCTTTGAAAATTGGGGCCGAAATGGTTTTTCGACTAAACAAACAAGCAATGAGCTGCATGTCCTATGACCATGGGTTAAGAGTCACTCCAAGTAAGTTGCAATTCATGTTTTCTTCAAGCTGCATAAGACAGCTTGTGTGCACCTGCTGAGGCTCTCATAGGCAGTGTTGCGCATCATTTATGAGGGGGTTTTTTCTCCGTGTGAAAGTGTTGTTTCTGTTTAAACTCTTTTACAGGTTTGTTGTTGTTTTAGGTGTCCGGCAATTGGTTTTCTTACATTTTACCAATTATCGGAATTCCGTTCTGCGCTTTACTTTCCCTTCCTTTGGTAGAGTGTGGAAAAAATTGTGCCGATAAGTGTTTTAGCGTTTTTGATTATCGGCACACCTCCTTTGCCATTTCTAAACGCAAAAGCATGTATAATTGCTGTTGCAGTATTCGTTTAGGACTCGGGTTCGATTCCCGACGGCTCCACTAAAAAATTTATTGGGTGTTATTGGGTGTTATTGGGTGTTTAAAGGGGGAGGGGAGGTTTTAAGATAACCCCGTCAATTCCTAGAAATCATCATCATCATCATCACCATCTTCGTATTTAACACAAATTATACCCCCCCCCCTAAAGGTAAGTCAACAAAATTTAAAATTTAATGAAAGAGTTGACAAGTCATGCCGAGGGAAGTAGGAAGTTCCTAAAAAAATCACAAGTTAAGATTAAGAGAATCTTTAGAAGGCTCTATGTCCGTAAGCTCAAATTTCCTGATTTTGATCCCTACTTCTGCCCGGTATAATGTAATTTCTTTTTTACGCCAATTTTCCATCTCTTCTTCATTGGGCTTGATTAAGTAGTCCGTTACCAAAAAAGAAGTCGTTAGCGTGTTTTTTCTGTCCAAAATTAACGGAGTGTGCATTCCATCAAAATACTCAAAAAACTGCCTGAAATCGGTCCTGCAACGCCACCTCTTCAAACCTCATCTATAATCAGATCAACAGCATAAAAACATTCTGAACCATTGTGGTAATCTACGTAAAAAGAAACTACAGCATCTCCATCTTCAGTTCCAATTTCCTCAAAACCGTATTTGTGAAATTTGAATTGAATTCCCGTCTCACGGTTTTACTTCACTTCTCCACTGCGTAAAAACCACTTTCAGAGTCAAATTCTATGGAATAACCATTCATTTCTGCAAATCTTTTTTTAAATTTTTCAAGATTCACAGCTTCACATGCCAAACCATACTGGTCGCCTTGTCCAGCATTAAAAATATCCGAAGTATAGTATCTTAAATCACTCAAGAAATCCTCTACAGTATAACCGCCAAGATAGCCGCTAATTACTTCATAAGCGATTTCCTCTTTGTTCTCTCTTGTATTTTCTGCAACGAATACAGGTTTTCTGCCATATATCTCGTAAATTCCAGGTTTTTCAATAATATTGGAATAGCGACCACTATTTTCTACATCTCCGTAATAATCTACTGGGAGGTATAGGCCTGATTCTTTAAATACGCCATCATAGTCATCAAAATCAACTTCATCCGATACATAAATGCCAAAAAGGTCAAAATCTTCTTGAGTATACTCTTTATAACCGAACCAAGTCTCTTTGGCGCTGTACTCAAAAATCATATACATTAAGTATTCGTCAAATTCTATTAACGTTCTGTCAATATATGTATCCATTTTATTGACTTCGGGAGAATCGCTCATGTCTACGACAAACCCAACAAAATCTTCAAAATCTTCAAATTCGTGAATGTTCATAGTTTACCTCATTTTGTCAAAAAAGAATTACAGCATTACCGTAATTCTTTAAATTTCTCCCAAATATACATTGACATTGATTCTCGAAAGTATACCGGCAATCTCTTCATACATGGAAAAATCAAAACCACTAAGATCATCGTAACGAATATCTTCAACTTTTCCACCAAACATATCCGCAACCTTGAATGCGAAATCAACAAAAGATTCTTCTAAATTATCATTTCTAAATTCTATCACCCCTCCAAGCTCTTCTTGAAGGCTTCTGATTTTATTTTCGACCATCTCTTTGTGATTCATCATTTCCGAAAAGTATTCAAAAGAACTGATTCCTACATCTTTCAGTTGAGCCTCTAAGTACTCTCTACCCATCCACGGGTAGGTATTTACGTACTTAACATCCATACGTGTATACCCGGTATCTTGAGACGTTTTTATGTTATTTTCTTTGTAATACATCTCTGATAAACCTTATCCTTTGGCTAAAAAGTACAGTACCACTGTACTCACCTCCATCGTGCAAATATCAAATCCTCATCATCATCACCCCCTAATAAGGAGGCCAGTGAGTAAGTTTTTTCTAAAATATTCTCACCGTAATTAGTTTCGTGAATCACATCTACTTTAGAACCTTCTTCTATTTTGAATTGCATGTCTAAAACCTCGCTTTTTGTAAAAAAAAGAATTACATTACCATCATATAACAGATTTTAAAAATTACCTAAAGCAAAGAAATTAACAAATCACATTTTACATGAAACAATCTACAGAGTCAAGCATGTATTGGAAAGTCTCTAAGGAATTCACTGGAAGTAACGTGAAGTACCTTTTCAGGATGTTTTAACATCTCCCCAGTACCTTTTCAGGATCTGAACTAAAAAAGTTGTTCGAATTTTGAAAAAATATGGGGGTTTAAAAAGTGTAAAAAAGGGGGGCCCCACCCCTGTCAAGCCCTTAATAGGTGTGCCCCATATGCCCCATATACCACTAAAAATCCCGCATTATACACTATATACAGCCCCAAGCCAAGCACATTCTGCGCATGTATTGATGACATATCTTCATCAAAACTGCGCATTATATCACAAAACGCTAACAAAAGCAATTACATAATGCTAATGTATCAATGAGAATTACTCATTATGCAAGGCCAAACATATATGATATAATTATATTCAATTACAGCGAAGCTGTAATTCAGGAATTCTTTCGGAATGATACTATATTATCCCAACAAAGTCAAGCGAATAATAAAATCAATTCGTAAAGATACCATGAAATTCTTTGCCAGTCAATTGCAAAAGGCTTCATGAATTGCTTCTTACTTTGCCTAGCATAAATAACTTTATTTGTCTATAGGTAATTTTCTATTTAAAACGAGCCTTAGAATCGCTTTTGAAGTGTTGCCCAATAGGCTGGCATAGGTTTCAAGATTAAATCGATTTAAATAATTATTTCATTGACAAATTCTAATGTTAGCTATTTTGAACAGGTTTCGATAGTGTTGCCTATGTAGGCAAAGCTTATCGGAATTGTGTTCAGTATAATTGAAATAGCGAATTGTTTAATAAATTCAATGGGTTGCAATACTATTGTGAATTGGTGGACATTCAAAATCATACCGCAAAGCATTTGTCAAGCTAAATCGACAATAATTTTGCGATATATTTTGAAGGTAATTTTAGCGAATTGTTTAATAAATTCAATGGGTTGCAATACTATTGTAATTCACTGGACATTTAAACAATCTTGCTGAAACTATTTTCAATGGAATTGAAATATATATTTCAGCGAATTGTTTAATGAATTCAAGGGGTTACAATATGGAAGGAATTGTAAATATATATTTTTAAGTAATTTAAATATAATTGTAATTTGTATTTAAAAACCTAATGAATTCAATGGGTTACGGGATAAAATACCTTGTAATCCGTTTGCCTACATAGTCCAAAATTCCGCAATCGAAGGCGATACTTGTCCAATTATGGCGGAATATATTTCAATGAGATTTAAATATGAACATAATCTGTTTCAATTGTGCTGAAATATATTTCAATTAGATTGAAAAAGGTTTCAGCAAATATGAAAAAGTATCCTACATGGCAATACCATGTAAGGAAAATCGGGCTCGGAACCTGGGATTTATTACAATTTTACTGTATTAGTTGTCAAGCAATCCAAAAAAAGCATGTTTCAAGCCTTTTGTCAAGCGAATTCGACAAAATGACTGAAAAAAAAAAGTCTAATGATTTCAATAGTTTACAAATTTAAAATGCTCTTCTGCTATATAGGCGGAGACCGTTTCAATACCATTGAAATTAATTCCGCCAAAATTGCAGTTTACTCATAAAATAAAATGGGTTAAATTCTCGAAGTTATATGCTATTTATACGTATTTTATATGTTTTCAGCATCTATTTCAATGAGCTTGAAACTAGATATTTTCAAAATATATTGAAATTCGCTGAAAATATAATAAATTCAATTACTTACAAACCTAATTTGAATTATATTTTATCCGGAATCCCGGGGGTTAGACAAATTATGCTGCCAACAGAATGGCAGAATTCTTTACAATTACCAATTTCATTTACATTAAACATCAAAAAACCTAATGATTACAGATATTTAACATATTTTTTGTAATGTAATACTTAAGATATTACTAAATTGGTGTCAATTTTGACACCAATTTTAAATCATGTTCAGTATAGTTGAACAGAACTTAAGCACCGTTTCAGCACAACTGTACGTACAATTGTACGAATATGCTGCAGGAATGAACAAAACAGTGCCATTAAAATCAAAAAAGCCCAATGATTACATATATTTATCTTATTTTATGTAACGTAAAACATTAAACAAACATGCCCACTAACATATTGGCAGAGCTTGTTTAAGTGTGGCTGAAATTATGACTTAAAACGTATTGAAAACCTGTTCAATCTAGTTGAAATTGTCTGCAACAAGCTTGAACAGGATTGGTTACAGCTTTATCGAACAAAAAAAGCTAATAAAATCAACTAGTTAGCGCACCTACATTTGTCTACATGGTTTCGAAGTCCCCAGTATTACAGTACAACTAAAAAAGTTCCTCGAAGATATTTTTTACATTTATACTAAAATTATTTTTCGATGCAGTTGAAACAGGAGTTTAATGAGATTGAAATTGGCCGTTAATGGGTTTCAGTATGGTTGAAATCTCGTACAGTATGATTGAAATCTTGTACAGTCTTGCTGGTATTCCAGCAGGATTGTACGGGGTTATTTTGATGCTGTAAATTGAAGTATAATTGGAATGTTTCACGTGAAACAATACTGTAATTACAGTGTGGTTTAAGTGGTGTTACAGTGTGGCTGAAAGCCTGTTACAGTGTTGTCGAAATAAATTACAGTGACGCTGAAAGCCTGTTACCGTAAGGCTGTAAAAGAATTACAGCAGGATTGTAAAGGGCTTTTTAGGGAGTATGGCACTGATAAAAATCCCCTGTTAAATCCTTATAGAATCCCTTGCCAATTCTCTTGCCAATTCTCTTGGCAATTCTCTTGGCAAAATCTTTAACAAAACCTTTAACGAATATGCCTCAAAACCTTGCCAATTCTTTGGGCAAAACCTTGACAAAAAACCTGTAACAAACATGCTTCAAAACCTTGCCAATCTCATTGCCAATTCTCTTGGCAATTACCCTCCTCAATCCTTCCTCAATTACCTTATACAAGGCTCTACAGTGCCTTCTTATTGCCTCCATACAATCATCTTAGTATATTGTCTGTTATAGTATCTTTTATCCTGTTATAGGGTGTTTTGGTTCCTTCATTGTTACCCTAATGTCATTCCTGTATATTTATAGAATTCCTTACAATAATGGGTTTTAGTAAGTTGTTTTTTTGTGACATTTTTCATTTGGTTTCATTGGGGGTTTTCATCGTGTTTCATCAGCTAGGATTGTACTGTTTTGATTATCAAATTATAAGATAATTTTATTGTAAATTTTGATGTAAATGTAATGGGATTTTTTGGCGAATTTCAGTACAGATTAAATGGGTGTAATTGGGTGTTTTAATGGGTGTGAAATGGGTGTCTTGTTGGGGGTTGATCTGGGATTATAGTAAGATTGTACTTTGAATCGTTAGAGTAATATTATGGGTTGTGTATGTATATTGTAATTTTATGTAGATATGTTTACGGGCTTTGGGGTATTTTGTTAAAATGCGTTTAAATGCCTTTAGTAAGCTTTTTGAGAGGCTTTGAGGGTGTTTTGATGGTGTAGTATGGGTTTTTACTTTAAGGCGATTTGAAGGGCATTTTGAAGCGTTTTGTGATTATGTTAGGATTGTTTAGATATTGCTTGACTTGTTTGGATAGTTGTGCTACATGCGCGCATATATATTATATTCCTTACTATTAGGGGGTTTGGGGGTGTGATGAGGAAAGTTCATCGATTTTGTTTAATGAGCATTATTTTGGGGCTATACTTATTTTTAGAATATAGTATGATTATAGGTGAATGGGGGGTTGGTTCTTTGAAAATGTAGCCTTATTTTCAATTGCTTTTTTTAGTAAGAATTACTTGACAAATAATTGAAAATAAGGCTATAATAAGACATACGGTGCAAATGAGGCGCCGAGAAAAACAAAATCCGACTAATGGCAATGACGCCAAAAACAAAGGAGAAAACCATGATGATTTTCAAAATAGAATGGATCGCACACCACATTGAAACGGCATCTCGGTATTACCGAGATGCCGCGGCGGCGGCGTTCGCAAACCTCCCCAGCGAGATGGATCCGGGTTGGGATACCATCGAGGATGCCGTCGTGGCTGCCGTCTGGGATGCATTTCGCATTGATTCGTCGAAACTTTTTTTCGACTATGACGCCAAAGGAGATTTTGTCGTCTTCGATTGGACCACCGACGCGTGGCCCCATGAGCAGAGCGTCATCAAGATTTGGTACAAAGCCGAGCTGATCGACAACGACTAACCCCGCCCAGGGGCGCGGTAGGCCGCCAGCGGGATTCGAGGCCCGCGCCCCAATCGCGCCTTGAGGCGCATTCGACCGGCGCGCAAGCGCCCAAAAAAAGGAGAGATGACATGACAATGACAAAGACGACATATGCATGGTTCGACTGGCGCACTCAACTGAGCGAGCCTGTCGAATCGATTCGACAGGCTTGGGGCCTCCTCAGGGAGGCCCTGGCCGCCACCGGGGCGGCCTCAATAACACTCTGCACTTTCCAGCCGGGGGATGGCGGCAGGACGGACGGCGTGGAGTTGCACGCCATCGAGCGCGATGCGCTCGATGCCGCCGCCGGGAAACTTTGGGCATACACCGTTCATCCCTGCCGCGGGGGGTACCGCCCCCTGTGGCGCTACGGCCGCTTTCCCGAAGGCGTCCGGCCGCCCGGCAGGCGCATACCGGGCTACGAGGCCCGCGCCATCGAGGATGGCGAGGCCCCGTGGGCGGCCTCGGGGAGGCCATGACCCCGGAACGTGTCAACCTAGTTTGAACCACTTCAGTGAAAGTTAAGTTGTTTTTCGATGGCCCGATTTAGGGTTGGAAAATTGACTCCTCTCTCGTGAATGGATGGGTCGGCATCCGCAGGCACAGGGTTGATACAGACTTCGCTT
>JAAYJR010000316.1 GCA_012522835.1 Bacteroidales bacterium | reverse complement strand
GCTTAGTTACTCAGTGAAAATCAATTTAATATCTTAATTTTTTTTAGCTGGTCAGACCCTTCGCCCCTTTTTCAGACCAGACTCCTGTAATAATTGGAAAAATTCAAATATCTTTGAATAGCTATGCATTTAACAAATTAAAAAACAGGTAGACTGCTGCTATATCCATTTTACGGATAAAGAACAATATAAAAATAGATAATAAAATTGTTGAAATATAGAATATTTTACGATGAATTACTCTTCACAATCCGGATTTAAGATACTTGTAGTAGATGATGAAATAGATCTGGAATCTCTTATACGGCAGAAGTTCCGGAGGCAGATACGTGATAAGGTTTACGATTTTGTTTTTGCTGTCAATGGACTGGAAGCACTGGCAAAGATACTTGAGTATCCTGAAATAGGCATTGTGCTTACTGATATTAATATGCCGGAAATGGATGGTTTGACATTGCTGGCGAAGTTAAAGGAGTTGAAGAACCAAGGCCTCAAAACAGTAATTGTATCGGCATACGGTGATATGGATAATATAAGGACTGCGATGAACCGGGGGGCATATGATTTTATTACCAAACCCGTTAATTTTGAAGATCTTGAAATAACCATTAATAAGACGATCGATGAGATAATGCAAATCCGCCGTTCAATGGAAGAGCATGATCAGCTTGTTTTTATTCAGCATGATTTGAATATTGCACGTGAAATTCAGCAGGCGATTCTTCCTAAAATATTTTCTCTTTTCCCTGAAAAACAGAATTTTGACTTATATGCTTCCATGGTGGCGGCAAGGGAGGTTGGAGGTGATTTTTACGACTTTTTTATGATAGATGACAACCGTCTTGGATTTGTTATTGGCGACGTATCGGGGAAAGGTGTTCCGGCAGCAATTTTTATGGCTGTCAGCCGGACGCTTATCCGGGCTACAGGCATTAAGGGGGTTTCTGCCAGTGATTGTATGCGTTATGTAAATAAACTTCTGTGTAATGAAAGTGTAGCATCAATGTTCGTTACTGTATTTTACGGAATTCTTGATTCAACCACCGGAGAAGTAGAATTTGTCAATGCAGGTCATAACCCTCCTTATCTGCTTAATTCTAAAGGAATAAGAAAGCTTGAAATTACCGGCGATACAGTTCTTGGTGTTTTTGATGATATCACATTCCATCCCGGTAAAATAGAGATGAACCCTGGTGAAAAACTTTTTCTCTATACCGACGGCGTTACGGAAGCTTTTAATAACCAGGAAGAAGCCTATGGTGAAGAGAGACTTGAAAGCTTGTTAAAGCAATATCTGGAACAGCCTGTTGATACAATTATTAAGGAAACTATGGAAAGTGTGAAAATGTATGTTGATGAAGCACCCCAATCAGATGATATTACCTTACTTTCAGTTACCTTTTATGGTCAGGGCAGATAATGCAAGTAGAAGGTCTGGAATGAGACAGTCTCTTCATCCTGTCCATTTCATAATACATGATTCGATATTTTTAGCATCCGGGACAACATGAGCAAGAGGGGCATAAATGAGATCATTTTAAAATTTTTTTGTGAAATGAAGGCTCAAAAATCAATAACTGGTCACACTTAAAAAAGTCACTCTAAATACCAGCAGAAGTATTTTTTTCCTAACCGTGAGATTCTTCAGCATGCTTGCATTTTACCTTGTGAGAGGACAACACAAAATATATTTTTATTCTTCCCGTTTTCGTAGTTATACTTGAAATCATCTACATTTTCTTTGGCGATCATAATTCCCAAACCACCAATTGCTCTTTTTTCCAGAGGTAATTCCAACTCATCATCTGCGGGCAGTTTAGTCTCCAATGGATTAAATGGAGTGGCTGTGTCTTCGAGAATTACAGTCAATTTCTCATAGTCGGAAATTACATTTACATCTATAATTCCATCCGCTATTCCTGAATTCAAATAGCCGTAATTGATGATGTTTGTGGCAATTTCGTCAACTGCCAGGCATAGTTTGTAGGTCCTGCTTTTATCCAACCCAACTTTTTGGGCTGAAACAGCAAGAAATTCACGGATAGGCTCCAGTGAATCCAAACTGGCACTAAATTTCCTGAATTCAGTGATTGTGTCCATTTTATTCCGGGTATTGATCAACAATGGTAACGCTGAATAACAGTCCGGTCATTCTAAGAGTTTCTACAACCTGATCCTGTGGTTTTACTAAAAACAGCTTAGCAGCAGAACCCAATTTCTGCTTAGCAAAAATGATTACCCTCAATCCGGCCGATGCCATAAAATTCAGTTTTTCAACATTCAATACCAGATCTTTTGGATTTTGCAGGATAATTCTCTGTACTTCGTCGTGCAATTTCGGAGCTGTTGAAGAATCCAAAGAACCTTCAACTGCTATTATTGCTGTATTATCAATAACTTCTGATTTAACTGAAAAACTCATTTAGTGTCCTCCTTTTAATTAAATTTAACTTATTTGCCAATTAAGATAATAACCGATCTGGGTCCGGCAATAAAATGAAGCTGGTCTTCAATTCGGGATTCATCAGATAAAGAATGGAAGTCAAAAGGTGAAGGCATATCTGTATTTACTGAAACGTGCCAATACTTTCCTTCCGGTAACCGGGGTATTTCGATAAATATTGATTCCCAATACATATTTAAAGCTACATATATAATATCATCACAGGAGTTGCCATTTTTTGCGTGGCCACCATCAAGCATAAAAGAAAAAACGCGGCTTGATGAAGACCAATCGGCCTGCCATGATTTTGTGCCATGAAAAGAAATATCGGAAAACCCGGTATTCATGTAATCGGTATTACTGAAATGATCTTTATTCCTGAAAATCGGGTGATTGCGTCTAAAATTGATGATGTGCTTTGCGAAATTAAACAGGTCGGCATTCATCTCTTTTAGCTCCCAGTTAAGCCAGTTAAGTTCATTATCGTGACAATATGTATTGTTGTTGCCGTATTTGGTGCGACCCATTTCATCTCCCATCAATATCATTGGAACACCCTGACTTACCATCAAAATTGCAAGAGCATTTTTTATTTGTTTGTGACGAAGTGTGTTTACATAATCGTCGTTAGTTTCTCCTTCCCAACCGCAATTCCAGCTATAGTTGTCGTTGTTCCCGTCCAGATTGTTTTCGCCGTTGGCTTCATTGTGTTTTTGGTTGTAGGCAACCATGTCATACAGGGTAAACCCGTCGTGGCAGGTAATAAAATTAATTCCGGCAGTTGCGCCCCGTGACCGGTAAATATCGGGAGATCCCTGAATTCGTTGTGATAAATCACCAACAATTCCCTCATCTCCTTTCAGAAATTTGCGGACTGTATCCCGGTATTTTCCATTCCATTCGGCCCATCGTCCATAACACGGAAATGAACCAACCTGATATAAACCACCGGCATCCCAGGCTTCGGCTATCAGCTTACATTTGGCCAATACCGGGTCGTAAGCCAGAGATTCCAGAAGGGGCGGATTACTTAAAGGGCTTCCCTCCTGCGACCTCCCAAGGATCGTCGCCAAATCGAACCTGAATCCATCTATGTGATATTCCGATGCCCAATACCGTAAACAGTCGAGCACCATATTGCGCACAATTGGATGGTTACAGTTGAGGGTATTTCCTGTGCCTGAAAAATTATAATAATAACCTTCGGGTGTAAGCATATAATATGTTTTGTTGTCAATTCCTTTGAAAGAAATTGTTGGCCCGCGGTGATCGCCTTCTGCAGTATGGTTGAAAACAACATCCAGTATAACTTCAATTCTATTTTTATGAAGTTCTTTGATCAATGTTTTAAGTTCATCAACCTGCATCCCAAATTTGCCGGATGCTGCGTAACCCGATTTAGGTGCGAAGAAATTAAGTGTGCTGTAACCCCAGTAATTTAGAAGCAATTCACCGGTTTCAGGGTCTTTTTTACTGTGTTCGTATTCGTCGAATTCATAGATGGGCATTAGTTCTATACAATTAATTCCCAGATCCAGCAAGTAAGGAATTTTCTCTTTAATACCTGTAAAAGTTCCTTTAAACTTTACTCCGGAAGTGGAATGCATGGTAAAGCTCCTGACGTGCATTTCATATATAATCAGGTCTTCAATCGGGGTTTCGAGTGGTTTGTCTTCCTCCCAGTCGAAATCTTCGAAAACCAACCGTGAACGAAATGGATATAGTTTATCCCAATTGGGTGGTGCCAGCCAGGTGTCGCGACCTCCTATGGCTTTTGCATACGGATCGGAGAGGATTTTACTCTTGTCGAAACGATGCCATGTTTTGGGCTTAAAAGGACCATCCATCCGGTATCCGTATTCAAGTGTTTCGTAATCGAGATCGAAAACAATCATTGAATATACGTTCCCTATCATGAACTCCTTCGGAAATGGAATTTCAGCAAAAGGTTGCTCTGCGTTTTTCTCGAACAAAACCAGTGTGCACGAAGTTGCCGCACTTGAATATATCGAGAAATTAACACCGTTGGGAACCATGGTTGCACCAAATGGCAATACGTGTCCCCGACGGTATTTTATTCCCTTGAACTCATGCGTTGGGTAAAAGTCAATTCTGGTATCGAATTCGGCCATAGCGTTCAAAATGAGTTAATTGCATTTTCGAGGGTGTTGGTTATTTCAAAGAAATTGATGAAACCTGTTATTGACATTACATCCCTGATTTCTTCAGATACTCCAACAAGTATTACTTTTCCGTTTTTCGATTTAATTTGACGGTAAATCATCAGCAAAACTCTTAATCCGGCACTGGATATATAACCGACACCGGAAAGATCCAGCAGCACATTGTTCGTTTTAGCGACTGTTTCCATAATTTGCGACTGAAGGTTACCGGCAGTTTTGCTATCGATACTTCCTTCAATCGTGATAATTACAATATTTCTGCTTGTTTTGATTATTACGTTCATTGTCTCAATTTTTATAGTAATGAAATTAATCTAACCACGATTTTGGTGAAATTTTCACTTTCACTCTAACCTGCTTGTCTGTTTCCGGTAATCGAACGGTCAGGTTGTTTGCATCAAAATCTGTGTAGGGTTCATCGTTGATAAAACATTCTTCGATAAATAGACTGTTTGGAGGAAGAAGATCAGGAGAGACCCTGAGAATTTTGTCTTTGAATCCGTTTGGCAGGGGTTTGAAGAAGAGAAACAGCGGTTGCCTGGTGATAAGAAGGTTGATGTAAGTGGCTGATAAAAAGCAAAGTTCCATACTGTGATAACCGCTCATGGAGTGGCTTCCTTTGAACCGTTCGTTGCCTAAAAGGAAAGGCAACCCATTGGCAAGTGTGTTAAAATAGATGCCACCATCGTCGTTATCGAGAAAAAAAGTATTGTAGAATGACGCCACTTCACGGGCGTGTTTGTTATATTCATCATCTTTCAGAATGCCAAATAAAATCAGATATGCCAATATTGCCTGTTCCTGTTGCCACCAGGCTTTCCGATCGTGCCAAACAAATTCAGGATGCTTCCCATTCGGTTTTTTAGCCCTTTCAACCACATCGTACCAGCCAAACCGTTGTCTGTCGCATCCGTATTCGGGCATTAATTCGGCAATTTTACGTGCAAATTTGATATATTCGGATTTTGGTTTCAACGAATGCATCCTCATCAGGTTCCATGCAATTTTAAGGTTATGGCCAACAACTGCCCTGTTTTGCTGCCATCCCCAGCTTTGGTCTTTACTCCAGTCTTCGAAAAATCTTTCCTGAACGAATGGACTGTTTTCGTAATCAGGGAAATATTTAGTGATGGTATCGAAGGTGTATTCCAGAAAATCAGCATGTTTCTGATCGCCGGTTGTCAAATAAAGGTTAATAAGATAGGCAGGGGCATGGTCTCCCACCGAATTCCAGTTTTTACGTGCCCGGTTGTGGCCCAGCGATTCTGCTCTTGGATCGAGCATAATAGGGTCAATGTGCGAAAAATAACCTATTCCTTCTTTGTCCTTGTAGAATTTTTCAAATAGTGTAAGAGTTTTTTCAATGTCGGACATGATATTTGGATCTCCTGTAATACGCATGGTTTGTGTGGGGCCGGCCAAAGCATAAATCTGCTCGTATATTGGAATGGAGTCATAATCGTCGCCAAATTCGGAGGTGAGTAATTTCGTTTCTTTGTCGCCTTCAACTTTTATCCCATGATACCAATATACAATATCCTCGTCGGCATCGTAAAAGCGCATGTGGTCGCGAAGGTATTGGGTTCCTTTTTCAGCCCCTGTAAGAAATTCCTCTTTCCCGGTTAAAAGGTATGCCGATGCAAATCCGAAAACCAGGCGTGAAATAGTATCCGTTTCCTGTAAATAATCGCCTTTTTTTGCACCACCAAGATGAAGCATGGTACGATATCCTGAATAATCTACAGGCTCTCGTGGGTAGTTAAATTGCCACTTGAGATAACTTTGAGCAATGGAGTCGATTTGATTAATCCACCATTCGGGTTCTTCATGTCTGTAAATTCCGGGGCCTTTGCCCTGGAAAACTAACCACTGTACCTGAAAAATAGTTTGGGACTGTTCGGTCGCCGGATAAAATGTGCCATACGCAAAAACCATTTGGCGTGGAAGCGCCAACAGTTTGTTTATATCACCGGTAGCATCCTGATAACCTTCATTCAAATTCCGTGCATAACGTGCATAGCAATTGTCTGTTAAAAAGGCCTTAAATTCACGATTGTCCGATGTCTTCAATTTGAAACTGCGTTCACTTAAACTGAAATCAGTAACATACCCTGCAATTGTATCTGATAATGTGAAATTAAAATTCATGGTTTTTTAGTTATTGGTTACAATACACTCTTTCAGTCAGCAATTAATTGATAATTATTAACGTCTAAATTATCTGATTTTCTTATTTAAATACTGTCCATTTTAAATGGCGGATAAATATCTGAATCCACTACCACGTCAATTAAAACAGGTTTATCCGATGTTATTGCTTTTTGCAATACCGGAGCAAAATCATCTAATTTTTCTACCCTGTATCCATCTGCTCCGCAAGCTTCTGCATATTTCACAAAATCAGGATTTTTGAATTGCATGAATGCCTGATCATTTGTCATATCCAGTAAAAACTTTTTTATTACATTAAATTCACCATTGTTAAAGATTATCCAGATAACCGGAATATTATATTCCACGGCAGTCATGATTTCGAAACCAGCCATCTGATAACAGCCGTCGCCTGATCCGCTTATTACTACTTTGTCGGGATTGGCACATTTTACCCCTATACTGCCATTTGTGTGGCTGGCCATGGGACCAAAACTTCCCGGATTTTGATAACGCTGGTTTTTGTTTAATTGCAGATAGCAGCTTAACCACAACATGTGAGAACCGGCATCGCCCAGGACAATCGCATTTTCGGGCAGGTTGTCTGATAATAATCGTACCATATCTCCAGGATGGATTTTCCCGGAAGTTTGACCATTATCTGGTTCTGAATCATAAAAACGTCCGGAAGGTAATTTACCCGACAAGGTAGGAAGATCAAGTTTACTTAGTTTTTGTAAGATCTGCCGGACAGCTATACCAGCATCACTGACAATTCCGATATTTGCAGTGTACACTTTGTTGATTTCGGCAGGATCAATGTTAATATGGATCAATGTCTTTCCCTTAAACAAGTCTGGTTTATAACCAAAAGTTGCATTCTGTGCAAATGAATTACCAACTGCCAGCACAAGTTCTGCTTCTGCAAAATACTTATTAGCAGCCTTGTCACCAGAACTTCCATAAACTCCAAGACAGAGCGGATGGTTTTCATGTAAAAAACCCTTCGCATCCATAGTTTGTGTGAAAGGGATATTGAATTTTTCTATAAAAGCCAGCAGTTCTTTTCCTGCATGGCTTCGGACAGCTCCATATCCTATAATCGCAATTATTTTTCTGTTTTTTAATATCGCGTTTGAAATAACTTCAATGGTTTTGTCAATTACTTCATTAGAGGCTTGAATTTTATCAATGATTAAGTTAACAGGTCTGTAATCAGGAACTTCAGAAATGGTGATGTCTTTGGGCAAATGGATATGAACCGGCCCTGGTCGCCCTTTAAAAGCCAGGTTAATGGCTTCTTCCAGAATGTTACATGTTTCTTTTGGGTCTTCAATAATAAATGATTTTTTTGTTGTTGCTGAAAACATAAGCTGGGAGTCAGGAGTCCGGTTCAGCCCTGTTGATTCATTCAACGCGCCTTTTCCTCGTTGGTTAAGTGATGCATATCCCGTAATAGCTAAAACAGGTAAAGAGTCGGAATAGGCAACTGCCATTCCTGAAAACAGGTTAAATGCACCCGGTCCTCCGGTAGCAAAGCAAACCCCCAGTTTGTCCGAAAACATCGCATAGCCACATGCCATAAATGAAGCGGCCTGTTCGTTCCGGGTTATAACTGTTTTAATTTTTTTTGAATCCCTCAACGACAGAAGCATGGTAGCGTTTACCTGGCCTGTCCCGCCGAAGACATGGTCTACCCCGATTTCTTCAAGAATTTTTACTATTGTTTGATTTACATCCATTAATAATCGTTTAATTATCAGTCTTTTCTTTAAACGCATCAAATGATTCTTTTGTCTTGAAAATTTTAATCTCACCAATTCTTGCAGGAGTATCACTTATGACTTCGAGTGAGTGAGATGCATGGGGGAGAATAATTATTATTTCGCCCTGGCTGATGATTACTTCACATCTCTCAAATGAGAATTTAAGTTTTCCTGTTTGTAAAAAAGTAATGCATAATTCCTCATGGGAATGCTTCTCAATAATGGTACCGGGCATGAAGTCTAACAGAGCAATAACAGTAAGGTTCTCATTGCTAAAAATAAGACTCGCAGGCCTATCGCAAATTCCAATTATTGTATTTGAAATCTGACTGCTTATAAAATCAGATAATTTTAATTGTGACTGCATCATAAAGCTTTAATTTTTAAAAGCATAATATGCTATTATACAGCAGCAAAGAATTAATAATCCTTATTTTCGGAAATTATATTTGTAAATATTCAATAATTACAGATATTTAATCAGTTCATCGACAAACTAATTTTAATCAGGCTACCAACTTTTTCAAAACTTCCTGAAGATCTCCATAAAAACCTCCGGCTTTATTAAATCCGGCATAAATAGTCATTAAAAATAACAGCTCGTAAAGTTCATCAGGAGTGGAACCTTGTTTTAAGGCCATTTTTACATG
>JAAYJR010000330.1 GCA_012522835.1 Bacteroidales bacterium | reverse complement strand
TGTTCCACGCATGGCTGTACCCTCTATTTGCTCAGGTGTCATGCCCAAAAATTCTTCAAGTTTTTTCCAGTCATCATCAGATGCAACCCGCCAGCCTTTGGGACATAAACCGGGTCTGCTGCCTGCAGCCCACCAGTTATACATTGCTCCAAATGTGTCCTTGTTGGTGATATCATTATTATACCAGGCATAAGCCGGCGATTCATAATGCCTCCACTCCGTTATGTCAGTTACATTTGGCACAGGCGTTCCGTCATTATACCTGGTTGTTTTCAGATCTTCTCCTAACCATTTCTGTTCTCCTATGGTAACTACAGTGTATCTATTGCCATCTATATCTGTTACTGTCCGGCCACCCATTTTTTGCATGGCACAACTTGCTGAAATCATTAATACACCAATATAAAAAATCTGAGATAAATATTTACTGCTTGTCATACTAATATTTTTTACCGGTCATTTTTAATACATCTGACACTAAATCCTGAATTCTTTATAAAGAAACTTCTGTAAACTTTTGTTCTTTCATTATTTACGGTCCGGCTCCATGCATGTGATTCTGTGTATTCTGTTCCAGACCACCAATAACTGTTAATTCCCTGCTCATAAAAATCACCAGGATACCAGTAATTACCAAAACGATATCCACCTGGAATTGCTGAAAACCCACTTTCATTAGTTGCACCTCTGTTTGGCGGATTCCAGGTTGAATTGTTAATTTCCTTTAGTTTTCCGCCTGCAAGGTCAGAGCCTCCTAAAAAGTCAATCAATTTACTCCAGTCTTCATCAGTGGGAACACGCCAGCCGGCCGGACAAAGTTTGCCTGTGTTGACGGCAGGCCAGTTATATAGTGCACCATAAATGTCCTTATTTGAAATATTATTATTATACCATGAATATGCATAAGAGGTGGCACGTGCCCATTCCCGGGGATCAGTTATATTTTGGATATCTGATTTATCATTAAATTTGGTTGTTTTCAGGTTTTCCTTCATCCATTCCTGGCTGCCGATAACGACAGTCTTATATGTGTTGCCATCAACATCAGTTACAGAGTTGTTTTGAATCTGGGCAAAAATTCCGGTGAAAATTCCGGTAACCGTTAATAATAAAGCGGTTAATGTAAGTCTGTTAGTACAAATAGAGTATTTTATTTTCATAGTCCTTCAATCTGTTAACTTGTTTACTTCTGGAAATAATCTGTTAAATCTACAGGACTCAAAAATAAAAAAAATAATTACAGTTGGAAATTATGTAATAAAAATCGGGGTCTTATTTTTTATATTTTAAAGGATTACCTTTTACTCCGGAAGTAAAGTCCGGCAACGATCATAAGAGGTTAATCCGGAAATAAATAATAATCAGTACATTAATAGTATGTTATGTATGCCCCTTGAGCTTAGTATTGTTATTATATATGAGCCAATGCGGTTACTTTTGCCGTCCAAATTATAATTAAATATTATGATTATTAAACAATTCGATATTAATCATTGTTCTCTCTACTATTCTTTCTAATCCAAACACAGTAATTAATCAACTCTATTTCTGAAATTTTATAATATGAGAAGAATATTTTTTTTCTTTCTCTTAATGCCGTTAATCTCTTTAGCTCCTATGCCGCAAGGTATAGTAAAAGAGTCTTTTGAGAGGTATTATGAGAGCAGGGTAAAGGAGTTTGAAATAAAAGACCGGATCACAGAGATAAAAAACATGAAGTTTACCATTTCTTTATTAGAAGAATATATAGATCTTGTTGATCCCTCTTTAATGGATGTTCCGATGAGGCAGTTTATCCTTGAAACAGGATGGTTTCAAAGTGAACTCTTTACTGAATATAATAATATAGCCGGCATGAAATATCCTTATATAAGGAAAACTACAGCAGCAGGAACTGCTTTGGGATATGCCAGGTATAATCACTGGACAGACTCAGTTGATGACTATATTCACTGGAGGGATCATTGGATGAGTAAAGGGTACTCAACCAAAGATTATTATGATTTTTTAAAGGATATAAATTATTCAATATCCAGTAGTTATGAAATCTTATTGAAGAATATTCAAATATAATTTATTTGTGGAATTCTTTCTGTAACCCTCTTTTTTTTCACAACAGGCCTATCAGCTGCAAGCGATCCTGATGCAGTAGTAATTTCCGGAATATCATTTACGGAAATTACATCAGTACCGGAAACCAGAAACAGAAATACCTGAAGTATATTAAAAAAAAATAAAAACTATATTTACAAGAAACAAATTCTTTAATAGTTAATATACGATGGTGATATTTCTTTTATCTATTATTAAAGTGAGTATACTTGAACGAGATCCGGAAAATAATTAATATTGATATGGATGCCTTTTTTGCTTCGGTGGAACAGATCGATAAGCCGGAATTAAGATGTAAGACTGTAGTTGTTGGTGGTTCCAGGGAGAGGGGAGAGGTTGCTGCTGCAAGTTATGAAGCACGAAAATATGGCATTCATTCTGCTATGTCGTCAAAACTGGCTAAGCTGAAATGTCCGGGACTCATATTTATAAAACCCCGGTTTGACCGTTATAAGGAGATTTCGCATAAGATCCGCGAGATTTTTTTTGAATATACCGATTTAGTTGAACCTTTATCACTCGATGAAGCATTTCTTGACGTGACCTATGCCAAAAAGGGTAAACCTTCAGCCACTCTTATAGCAACAGAGATCAGAAAACAGATAAACCGGGATACCGGCTTAACAACTTCAGCAGGTGTTTCATATAATAAATTTCTAGCAAAAACTGCCTCTGATGTGAATAAGCCTGACGGAATATTTGTTACTACTCCGGAGCAGGCTCAGGATTTTCTTGATAAATTAGAGGTAAGGAAGTTTTTTGGAATTGGAAAGGTTACTGCAGAGAAACTAAACAAAATGGGAATCTGGTATGGATGTGATTTAAATAAAATCAGCAGATTTGAATTGATCAGGTTATTTGGCAAAGCAGGTAATTATTACTATGAAATTTGCCACGGAGAAGATCCCCGTCAGGTAGAACCGTTTCATGAAAGAAAATCAGTGGGAGCCGAACAGACCTTCATGACTGACCTTTATCAAAGTGACGAACTGGAAGAGGAGTTGCTTAAAATATCTGAATTGCTTTGGAATAGATCACTGAAAGCAGAGATAAAAGCCAAAACTCTTACCCTCAAGTTTAAATATACAGATTTTGAGCAACATACCCGCAGCAAAACTATCTCCGGATGGTTTTCATCAAACGATTTATTAGTTTCAGAAGCTAAAGATTTACTGCATTCTTATAATTTTGCAAAAGGTATCAGGCTTTTAGGATTGACCTTTTCTAATTTTATTTGTGAAGAAAACAGAGAGCCTGTACAATTGACTATTGAATTTTAAAATTATGAAAATTATCAGATACATTGATAGTTCAGGTTTTTCCGGATTTGGCCGGCTGGATGAACACGGTAAAGTTTATAAAATCGAAGGTGACATTTTCGGCAGTTATACAGTTTCGGACAATTTAGCAGAGGTCATGAAGGTTTTAGCGCCATTAATACATGCTTCTATATTATGCATAGGCCTTAATTACAGGCGCCATGCTGCTGAAAGTAAAATGAAACTTCCTGAATTTCCTGTTCTCTTTTTAAAGGCGGCTAATTCTGTTCAAAATCCAGGTGACCCGATTTACATTCCCCGTAAATTACCCAGTGAAAAAGTCGATTATGAATGTGAATTAGCTGTGATCATTGGCAGGAAATGTAAAAATGTCAGCAGGAGCGATGCATTGGATTATGTTTTTGGCTATACCTGTGCTAACGATGTAAGTGCACGTGACTGGCAGGTGAATTTTGGGGGAGGGCAATGGTGCAGGGGAAAAACTTTTGACAGTTTTTGTCCGCTAGGCCCCCATATTGTAACTGCAGATGAAATTGAAGATCCAAATGATTTGCAGATAAAAACTATATTAAACGGGAAAACTGTACAGGATTGGAATACAAATGATATGATCTTTGATGTTCAGTCCCTTATTGAATTTTTGAGTGGAAGTACTACTTTGTTGCCGGGTACAGTCATTCTTACCGGAACTCCTCATGGGGTTGGGATGGCATCAAAACCACCCCGCTGGTTACAGCAGGGTGATTCTGTGATTATTGAAATAGAAAAAATAGGACAATTGATAAATCCTGTTGAATCAGAAATAATTTAAAAATCTGTTTACTCAAATGTTTCAAACATTTTCATTAAACTATCAACTATTTTAACAGATGCATCATACTCAAATTTATTGGTCCAGGATTCATATCCTCCCCATTCGTGTTGCCGTGGGGTAGGCAGATATCCGTAAGAACCATTTGCCAGTTCAATTGTAAAAGCTGGCCTGGATTTCATCTTTTCTTTGATCTCAAGTCCGATCTCAGCAAAGGTTTCAAATGGTATCGTTGCTATCGCAAGGTCACCAATCCTGAAAGATTGTAACAGGATATCTACGTTATCAGGCATATCAAGCCGGTTTAGTAATCCTTCATTATAGTGTTTACTGCTTCCGTGAGGACCAACACGCTGATCGGTACCTGCCAAAACCTCTTTTGCATGTGCTATCATTTTACTGTCAGGTTTTCGAACCTTTAAAGTCAGTTCCTGCTGAGCAGACTGAAGTCCTGCCCAGTCATGATGTTCAATATTTTCGTATACTCTCATGACCTCTTTTGCAACATCATTTGCAACAACTTTCATCCTGGCATATGGAGGATAATTCTGTCCGGGCACAGCATAGTTTATATTGTTGACATCTCCAGATGTTCCGTTAGACATAATTCCGACAAATGGAGGATCCTGTCGGTCAGCTCCAAGCAGTTCCTTCATACGGTCTGCAAATACAGCAAAATAATCAGCTGAAATATGGCCTCTGGGAACTCCACCGACATAGTGCAGGGAATAATTTGCGAATAAAGCTATCGGCCTGCCTTCGAGTGACTGAACAGAGATGACTGACACCTCAGGATCAGGTTTCCCGGCCGGTTCAACAATATTCGGATTCAGCCTGCCGGGATTCATCATCACTTTATCTTCTCCTCCGTAGGGATTAGGTACCGGACTGCCTGGCTTCATGAACCAGCGGCGGACAAAAACATGTTCCGGGACATCGCCAGCTCCCCATCCGATACGAGCAGGTTCCAGATTGAAAATGGCTTTTTTTACAGCATCAGCTATTCGTCTGATTATAAACTTCTGGTACTCGTCGTACGGTGGCGGGCCTGTGGCACGAGCCATTGAATGTGTGTGAGTAGACGATACCATGACATTTTCAGGTGATAAATCGTTTTCTTCATAAATAATACGTTTAGCTTCATCGATTAAATCGCGGTTTAAACCTATTATATCTACTACAACAAAGGCTAATCTCTTTTCTCCATCATCCAGAACCAGACAGCGGGCATGTAATTCGTCATGAATATTCACAATGGCAGGACTGCTCCTCATCTCTATGTCCATCGAGGGAGAGGTATTTGTAGTTGCTGCACCTGCCTGAAATAATTTTTTAGGGGACTGCTGTTGAGAATTACCGGAGGCATATAAATTGCCTGTTGATATTACCTGGAGTAATAAAAACAAAATACCAGTGATGTAAATTGCTGTTTTTTTGTTGATCATGATGTTTTAGTATTAAATTAGTAATTGTCTCATTAATAATAAAATTAGCCCTGGATGAGCCTAGTTTTGGGTAACAGCCAGAGATAACTTTTGTGACACATGGAACAAATATAATAAAATAGGTCACTTTTTAATGCTTCACCTTCAATGATTCTTTTTATTAACAGAATTATTTTTGTGAAGCTGATTTTGATTTATTGAACAGTACCCCTGCATTTTTTTGGGATATGCGTAAATAATTCAGAAAAAGTTCAACAAATGCTATTAATTCACATATTTAGAAATTTAAAATCATTAATATGTCATTACGAACCGAGCTAAAAAAACAGGGGGATTTCCTTTTCAGGAACAGAAGCTACCTGCCATTATTGATCCTGATTCCGGGATTATATATTTATGTGATGCACGAAGCCAGGGTTCCGGATATAATGGAAAAGAATAATATTATTTACGAATTAGCCTGTTTTGGTGTCTGTTTGCTGGGATTTCTTGTCAGGATTATTACCATTGGATTCTCGGCAGTCAGTACATCGGGAAGAAATACAACTGCCGGACAGATAGCAGAATCCCTTAATACAACAGGCATGTATTCTTTTTGCCGGCACCCGTTGTATGTGGGTAACTTTTTAATTTGGCTGGGGATTGCTGCATTTACACAGAATTTTTGGTTTATAGTTGCATTTATTTTAATGTTTTGGGTCTACTATGAAAGGATAATGTATGCTGAAGAGGAGTATCTT
>JAAYJR010000593.1 GCA_012522835.1 Bacteroidales bacterium | reverse complement strand
ACGCTATACCCTTAGTGATGCAACTAAAGATGTTTTAAAGAATTTAGAGGATCCTGTGACTGTATCAGCCTATTTTTCTGAAGGCCTGCCACCTAATATTGACAAGGCCAGGCGTGATTTTAAGGAGCTGTTGTCGGAGTTTGAGACCCACTCAAGGGGTAATATAGTATATGAATTTATAAATCCGAATAAAGACGAGGAGATTGAGCAGGAGGCAATTCAGAATGGCATCTCACCTGTTGTGATCAATGTCAGAGAGAAAGACCAGTCTGTTCAAAAGAAAGCTTTTTTAGGCGCAATCCTGAAGTATGGAGAGAAGACGGAAGTTATCCCGTTTGTTCAGCCCGGTTCTGCAATGGAATATTCAATCGCTTCAGGAATCAAAAAGCTTACCCTTGATGAAAAAAATCTTGTTGGTTTTATTCAGGGACATGGCGAACCATCTACTTTTATGATGCAGCAGGCTATGCAGTCACTTAATGTCCTGAATGAAGTTGAAGGTGTTAACCTGACTGATTCAACATATCTGCCTAAATATAAAACACTGGCTCTTATTGCACCGACTGATTCAATTCCCGGTGAACATTTCAGAATGCTCGATGACTACCTTGCAGGCGGAGGAAATTTGGTTATTGCCGTTAACAGGGTTGACGGTGACCTGAACCAGGGGATGGGTACAGATATAAACACCGGACTTGAAAGCTGGCTGGCTGAGAAAGGAATTGAGGTGGAAAGCAGTTTTATCGTAGATGTAAACTGCGGTGCAGTGAGCGTGGTCCAGCAGCAGGGGATGTTCTCCTTTACCACCCAGGTCGATTTTCCGTTCCTTCCTGTTTTTAATACTTTTAATGAGCATCCTGTAACATCGGGACTTGAAACTGTTATTATGCAGTTTGCAAGTCCTGTGAATTATACCGGTGACTCTGCGCTTACATTTACACCCCTTGTCTATAGCTCTGAAAAATCGGGTATACAAGGACTTCCCCTGTTCTTTAACATTGAAAAAAAATGGGGAGACAATGATTTTCCAATGAAGGGGATTGTGGCGGCAGGTGTGCTTGAAGGTAATATTGCCGGCACTAATAATGCCAGGATGATAGTGATTGGGGATGGCGATTTTGCCGTGAATGGCCAGGGACAGCAGGCACAACAGCTTTCACCTGATAATGTAAACCTGTTGGTTAATTCGATAGACTGGCTGTCGGATGATACCGGACTTATTCAGCTGCGAACCCGTGGAATTACTTCCCGGCTGTTAAAACAGGTAGAAGATGGTAAAAAGAATTTACTCAAATGGCTGAATGTGTTGCTGCCGGTTATATTCATCATAGTTTACGGAATATTCCGAAGCCAGCGAAACAGGGTAATACGTGAGAAAAGAAGGTTGGAACATTATAACCGATAAAATGTGATTTTAAACTGAAAGACCATGTATCGAAAGTTAAATATTAAAATTCTGGCAATAATCTTTTCAATTCTGATGATAGTTGTTGTTCTCACTGAGATGGCAGACTCCCGCAAAGGAGGCCGTACCTTCAGGGAAGAGCTGGTAGATGTCAGTCCTGATGAAGTGACTTCCCTGGAAATAAGTCCGAAAGTGGAAGGCAACAAAGTGATAAAGCTGTTGAAAGAGAATGACTCATGGTTTGTTGAGTCGGGTGATAAAAGACACAGGGCAGATCCTTCACTTCCGTCTGCAATGATAAATGAACTGAATTCAATGAAGCCTGAAAGTGTGGTTGCTACAGGCGACGAGCGCCGGGTGCAATATGAAGTTACAGACAGCCTTGGTACCAGGGTGAAACTGTTCAGTGGCAACAATCTGCTTGCAGATTTGATAATTGGCAAGTTCAGCTTCTCACAACCTCAAAAAATGACATCTTATATAAGGCTGGAGGGAGATAAGGTGATCTATGGAGTTGACGGCATGCTGGGAATGTCATTTAACAGGAATGTGGATTCTTTCAGGGACAAGACTGTTATTAAATCAAACAGCTCTGACTGGAGCAGGCTGGTTTATAAATATCCGGCTGACAGTTCTTTTACCCTGGAAAAAGCCGCGGAGGGCTGGACTGTAAACGGACAACCGGCAGATTCTGCATCAGTGGCAGAGTATTTTAGCGCAATTCGCAATCTTAGCGATAGCCGGTTTGCCGAAAATAAAACAGGAATGTCTGTTACTCACAGCTTATTGATAGAAGGGAATAATGACATGGAGAAAGTTGAGATAAACGGTTATTACCAGGAAGATGGCGTCTTTATGGTTGAAAGCAGTCAGAACAGAGGCAATATTTTTGAAAGCACAGAACTGGCAGAGAAGATATTTATTTCATCTTCTTCATTATTGGAATAACAGAGTTAATTTTTTACTTGTGTCTTTCCAGCAAAAAAGGCTGCCCTTTTGGTACAGCCTCTTTTTTTTGTATGTGATTGAATATTATAAATCTTTCTTAGCAAGATAGAAGTCAACCATCTCATAATCGCTCTTTTCACGCTCTTCCATATCCTTAACGGTTTTTGGCGGCGGAACGATCACTTTTTCTCCGGGTTGCCAGTTCAGAGGAAGTGCAACTCCATGTTTATCTGATGTTTGTAATGCCTTAAGAACTCTTATGATCTCATCCATATTCCTTCCCACATTAAGAGGGTAGTACATAACCAATCTGATTTTACCTTCCGGATCAATAAAAAATACAGCTCTGACTGCAGCCGTTTCACTTTCATTTGGCTGAAGCATTCCGTATAGTTTTGAAACCTTCATATCTATGTCTGCGATTATCGGGAAATCAAACAGCACACCTGTATTCTTTTTTACGTTATTTACCCATGCCATATGTGAGTGAATACTGTCGATGCTCAGTCCCAGTAGCTTGGTGTTAAGATCTTTAAATTCTTTGTGGCGAACAGCAAACCCACTCATCTCTGTTGTGCAAACAGGAGTGAAGTCAGCAGGGTGAGAAAACAATACAACCCAACTGCCTTTATTGAATGCAGAAAACTGAATTGGTCCGTAGGTAGTGTCTGCCCTGAGATCAGGAGCTTTGTCGCCAATGCGTGGCATAGTAATTACATTAGTATCTTCCATTATATAAATATTTAAAGTTAGTGAATTATTTTATTAACTGTAAAACACAAATGATGAAAATATGTTCACAAAAAATTAAAAATTTTCAGCCTGCACAGTTTTTTTTGATCTGGCTTTTCTTTGTAAAGTAAGCCAGTATATAAGGATAAGAGATAAGAGAATAACAAATGTACTAAGCATTATTTTTTCCTTAGCCTCCATCAGATAGATCGCATGAGTGTTAATTTTGTTCCAGTATTTTACATTCATAAGAACCATAAAGTTATTAATTGAATGGACAATGACAGCCAACAGGATATTTCGTGACCGGATCATGATCCATCCCAGTAAAAGTCCCAGTACAAAGGTTGCCGGTATTTGCCAGGGATTTAAATGGAACAGTGAAAATAGAAGCGCTGACATAAAAATTGCTGTCGCACGATTATAATTTTTTTGCAAACCATGAAGTATAAGTCCCCTGAAAATTGATTCTTCAACCACAGGGGCAATTACCGACACCTTAAAAAAAGCTCCCCACCAACCGTAATCATTTTCAAATATTTTATTAAAAAGCTCCCAGAACCATGGGGGAGAGGGTATGAACTTTTCAACCAAAAGGTTGACCTCATCAAGAATGTTATGACTTCCCCAGAAAAAAAGCGCTACAGGTATTAACACCAGCGGATTGAAATAGCGTACCGGGAATATTTTGTTAATTGGAGCTTTTGCCCGGTGTATGCCGTAAAGAAGAATAAACAGGTTGGATCCGATTCCGACAACAATTTTTTTGATGGGATGATACAGATACTCAGTGTCTTTGTAATAATCAATCAAGGCAAGAGGAAAATCCACGACAGTCTGAATGAATATATATAATATTACAAGATGGACAGCCTGTAAAATAGTGGGGTAATATCTTTCTGCCTGATTGTTCATATAATTATTAGTTAACCAAATTTACATCAATATTGTTCAGGATCTCTCCTTCTTAGTTTCTTTTGTGCATGTTTTTTTTTCCATTCAAGCCTCTTTAAAACTGCCGTCCTTCCCGGTTTGGTTTTAATCCTCTCTTTGGAGGGTATCAAAGCTTTTTCAATGAGCTCGAAGAATTTTGAAGTTACTATCTGTTTATTTTGTCTCTGCGTCCTCTCTCTCTGTGATGAAAGAACCAGTTCGCCTGATTTTGTTATGCGGTTT
>JAAYJR010000346.1 GCA_012522835.1 Bacteroidales bacterium | reverse complement strand
TGCACTTACCTGCCCGGGAAACTCAGCAAACATGATTATGTTAATGCAATGTGGAAGTACGGACAGAAAAATGTTCATGTAAGTATTGAAGGAGGTAACATATTTCATTCTAATCTGCCATTCCATGCCGGTTATTTGGCTCAGTTTGAAAAGGCCGCTGTGATGTATTCCACTTTGAGAGAAAACACTGTCACTATAGCTAACGATGAAAATGTGCAGGAAATAGTTACAGATCATGCAACAGACGGTTATAAAAACGAACTTGACTATTTTGCCGCTTGTATTATAAATAACTCGCAACCTGTTGAGTGTATGCCAGCCTCTTCTCTTGAGGCTGTAAAACTATGTTACAGACATCTCAAAAACTAACCTAACAATGAAAGAAAAACTTGCAATAAACGGTGGTCCGAAAACTGTTAATACTATATTTCCCTGGCCTGTATTTGACCAGAAGGATATAGATGAGCTCACCGACATTGTGAAAAGCGGTAAGTGGGGTGATCCCGACTGTAGTGATATAGTTGCAGAATTTGAACAGGAATTTGCAGATTTCTGTGGTACAAAATATGCTCTTGCCTGTGTTAATGGATCTGTTGCACTGAGAATAGCTCTTATAGCCTGTGGTGTGAAACCCGGTGACGAGGTAATAATTACTCCCTACACATTTATTGCGACAGCATCAATTGTCCTGGAGTCCAACTGTGTACCTGTATTTGTGGATATAGATCCTGATACCTATAATATTGATCCGGCAGAGATAGAAAAGGCTGTCACTTCAAGAACAAAAGCGATAATACCTGTTCATTTTGCCGGCCAGGCATGTGAAATGGACAGGATAATGTCTATTGCTGAAAAACATGGTTTAAAAGTTATTGAAGATGCCTGTCATGGTCATGGAGCTGAATATAGGGGTAAGAAACTGGGCAGTATCGGTGATGCTGGCTGCTTCAGCTTTCAGTCCTCCAAGAATCTCACCAGTGGTGAAGGCGGTATTGTGGTCACTGATGACGAGAAATTATTCCATATGATTGATTCTTTAAGAAATGTGGGCCGTGTTAAGGGAGGTGAGTGGTATGAACATCATTATCTTGGCTGTAATTACAGAATAACTCAACTGCAGGCCAGTCTGCTTCGGAGTCAGTTAAGAAGACTGGAGGAACAGACAAGGAGACGGCACGAAAATGGCACCTATCTGAATTCCCTTCTTGAAAAAATAGATGGAATAGAACCTCTTAAAAGAGGAAAGGGAGAAACAATACACAGTTATCATCTTTATATTTTTAAATATGATAAAAGTAAGTTTAATGATCTTCCTAAATCTGAATTTGCAGATATGCTTAATGCCGAGGGAGTCCCGTGTTTTATGGGATATCCGGAACCTCTTTACAAGCAGGCTCTTTTCCAGGAAAAAAACTTTATGTGTTATGCTATTCCGGAATCAGTTTCATACAAGGAAGTGAGTTGCAAAAATGCTGAAAGGGCTTGTTATAATGAATCAATATGGATCATGCAAAACGCTATGCTGGGTTCAAAAAGTGACATGGATCTGTTTGCCAGCGCTATCATGAAAATCCAGAATGCAGTTTAAATTTTCCGGGAGGGTAGTGCTTAACATGTTTTAACCTTGTTGTCAGATTAAATCTTGGCTATTAGATTTAAATTAAATTCGTTTTGTGTTTCTTTGATGATGTATTCATCAGTACTTCCATTGTTCATGTTTTAGAACAGACTGGTTCAGTTCATCTTTAAGAGCACGCCATTCCGGAAGGAATTTATCCATGTATTCAATAAAACGCTCTGCATGGTTTCGTTCAAACAGATGAACCAGTTCATGAACTATAATATATTCAAGGCTTCTTTCAGGTTTTTTGGCAAGTTCAAGATTGAGCCAGATTCGTTTTGCCTCCTGGTTACATGATCCCCAGAGGGTCTTCATCTTTTTTACTCCCCACTGAACTTCTTCAACACCGGTAATCTTCTGCCATTTTTCAATCAGAGGCGGGATCTGCTCTTTGAGATTTTTCCGGTACCAGCTGGTCATCACATTCTCCCGCTGCATGACTGTATAGCCTTCTCTAACATAGAGGTCAATATATTTTTTATTCCTGATAATCACCTTTGGATATCCGGTGTGGTAAATCACATTGAGAATGTATCGCTGACCTCTGAAGTAATGGCTCTCACCAGATATATATTTCCGTTCCGGCTGCCGTTCCTGATTCAGGTATTTCGCACGGTTTCTTTTTATCCATGCCATTTTTGAAATAACAAACAATCTTACCGCCTCATCATTTACATTCAGAGGTGATGCAACCCTTACTCTGCCATCCGGAGGGTAAACAGATAGATGAAGGTTCTTAATGTTTTTCCGAACCACATCAACAGCTATTCCGTTGACAACGATTTGATGCATTTTAGTAATCAGGCTGGTTTTTAACTATTTCAAAAATCTGTTTCAGCTTTTCTTCTTCCTTGATATGTTTTTTTATGGCGAAAAGAACTTCCCTCTCTTTTATCATGTTCCCGCGCCATGCATCTTTTTTTGTATAGATGACTTCGTAATCGAGGAGGAGGGCGAGCTCCTCATTCTGGTCAAGATTGTCGTAAAGTGCCCGCCTGGCCCTTGTGTCCAGCACCTTTGGATATTTTGTTTCGTTGGGTCGTTTTATCTGACGGGTCAACTCCACAATCTTGGCAAGATATTCTTCATACTCTATGGCCTCCTCCCTTCTCCGGGCAATCAGCTCATCCAACAGCCGGGAGATCTTTTCATAGTACTTCGGATTGATCGGTTGTTCATCGTGAATGACCTTCCGAAGGTTGTTTTCGATCGTCTCTGCTGCAGCCTGCCGGTTCTTGCGTATGCCCTCCGGCAGGTTTTCCAGCGCCTTTTCCCCTCTTTCCACAATCAATTCAACCAGTGACAAGTCATCAAATGCACTTATCACCCTGCTCTCTTCCGCACTGATATATGTGTCAATCAGATGCCTCATTGCCGGCTCGTAAGCCTTAAGGTCAATATAGTCGGCACTTGCCAGCTTTACTTCCGCCCTGGCATTTTCATAATGACGAACCTCCCTAAAAATGTTTTCAGCATCAGAAGGGGTATAGCCCGCCTCAGCCATCTCATTGGCAATGGCAGCATAGGTCCTAACAAGGTGTGACACCTGCTTGTACAAGGCAAGTCTCTTCTGCTCATTCCGCTTTATCTCTTCACTGTCATCAATATTTTCTGCGCAGAAGTACCTTATATAGTCAATTGTTTCTTTAGGCATTTTTACCGGTTCAGAAAGGGTCCGTATGCTCTCCAGGGCATTGTCAAGCAATTCTTTCGCCTTCTGCAGCCTGTCTGTGAGCAGTCCGGCAACATCTTCCCGGTCATAACCGTCAAGTGCGCCAGATGTATAATCATGAACAGATGATTCAAGACTCCTGAACAGGTCTTTGTAATCGATAATATATCCGTAATCCTTGTCCTCACCATCAAGCCTGTTGACCCGGCATATTGCCTGAAAGAGGCCATGATCCTGCATTTTTTTATCGATATAGAGATATGTTGCAGAGGGAGCATCAAAGCCGGTTAGCAGCTTGTCAACCACAATAAGCAGTTTCATTTGCCCCGGTTCGTTGACAAATGTTCTCTTAACTTCATCTTCAAATAGTTCCGCAGACTTTCCGTTTAGCATACGCTGATAAGCCTCATATTTTTTCAGCTTATCGGTGGTGCTCTCTTCATCAATGCTCTCGCCTCTGATATCGTTTATAACTGGAACATAGGAGGTGACGATGGCACACTTCTTCAAACCGGCATTCTGGAACAATTCATAATATTTGCATGCCTCATAAATGCTGCCGGAGACCAGCATAGCATTTCCATAGCCACTCTTCAGCCGGTCTTTGGTCTCCATATCCAGCATAATATCAGCGACAATTTTTTCAAGTCGCGACTGGCTGCTCAGGATAGTCTGCATTGTTCCCCATTTCTGCTTCAGTTGCATTTTGGCATAACCGGTCAGTCCCCTGGTTTTCGCCTCAAACCATTTATCAATTTTCTCCTGGGATGTAATTCTCTGGTCAACATCCCGTGCTTCATAACGAAGATCAAGTATCACATTATCCTTTACGGCTTCATCAAATTTGTATGTGTGGATGTAGCTGCCAAATATTTCAATACTTCTCTGTTTGTCAGTTTTCAACAATGGTGTTCCGGTAAACCCGATGAACATGGCATTGGGCAGGATTTTTTTCATGGCTTTGTGCAATTCTCCCGACTGTGTACGATGACATTCATCCACATAGACATAGACATCTCCTTTCGCACTGAAACCGCGGGGCAGATAGCGGGATATATCTTCAATAAACCCCTCGTAATCAGCCTCCTCCTTGTTGCCGAATTTATGGATAAGTGAACACATCAGCCATGGCAGTGAGACATTTAGCTTTTCTACTAAATCCCTTCCACTGGTGGTACGGTGTATCTGTTCATCAACCCCCTTGAATACTTTCTCAATCTGCTTGTCCAGCTCGTCCCGGTCAGTTATTATCAGTACCCGTGCATCCTTAATATTTTCCCTTATCCACCTGGTGAGCCACACCATGATCATGCTCTTCCCACTTCCCTGGGTCTGCCAGATGATACCGCCTTCACGCTCCTTCACCCTTTTTTGTAATGCTTTGACACCAAAAAACTGGTTATGGCGGCACACTTTCTTTACCCCGGCGTCAAACACAATGAAGTCATGAATTAGTTCCAGAAACCGCTCTTTGCTGCAGATCTGTAACAGATGACGGTCGAGCAGATTCTCCGTATCACTCTCTTCCTTCCATTTCAGATAATATTTTTCAGGAGTATTGATCACTCCATATCTCAGGCCCTCGGTGTCATTTCCTGCCATTACCAGTTGCACGGTGGCAAAGAACGACATGATGAACATGCTTTTTTGATTGTCAAGGTTCTGCCTGATTCCTTGTGAGACCGATACCGTGCTCCGTTTCAGTTCCAATACTCCCAGGGCGATTCCGTTGACATAGATAACTATATCGGGGCGCTTGCGGTTTTCTCCTTTAATGGAAACCTCTTCAGCAATGGCAAAGTGATTATTGCTGGGATCTTCCCAGTCAATCAGCCTTACCGTACTGGTGGTTTCACCTACATCTTCTTTGACCTTTGCGCCATAGCGTAAAATGGTATAGACCGCTTTGTTGATGCTGTAAAGGTTTTTGTTCTGAATGCCGGCAGCCTTTTTCAGCTCGTAAATAGCTCTGCTTATCAAGGTCTGGTTATAGCCATTTTTTCGAAGCCAGTCAGAGAGCAGCCCCTCTTCAATATTGCTGTTATCCGGGCGGTCATGCCAGTTGCCCAGATAGGTGTAACCCAAACCCTCAGGCCTGCTGAAAAGGGATATAACCCTCTCCTGGGTTATGCGTTCTATATCACCGACAGGACTCATGATCGCTTTTGAATAATTTAAAACTTACCTGGTATCTGTAGAATTCAATATTGTTCGTTACTGACAAAGCCCGCCTGATGCGCAAGTCATCTTCAAGACCAATAATAACCCCATGTACCTTCTGGTTGGTTTCGGCAAGTTCTTCTTTTACATAACCCATGTAGCGTTGTATCTGTCCGACAACATTATCGCTAACCCTGCCTTTTTTAAGTTCCACAACCAAGAGCGTTTTTTTATTTTTACTGATGGCTAAAATATCAATATTGCCCGTGTCGGTGGGATACTGCTGCCCTACCAGTTCTCCATCTTCCTCATAAATATTATAGTGCTTCCCTAACTCGCAATGGGACCAGTTTTGGACAAGAAAATCCTCTAGATGTTTTTCCAGAGCAAAAACCGATGGGTCTTCAATTGACTCGTCAGAACTTATTATGGTTGGTGGCTTATTCCCACCAATCAGATTTTCAATTTCTTCTGAATATTTCGTAATATCACAATATGTGGCTATTGCACCGGTAGAGTTTTTTAGAGCATCACTCATAGCTGAACGTTCAATTAGAACCGGATACCATTTTACCGTTCTTCGATGAGGAAGAATTTGTCCAGCCTGATAGAAATACCCGCTCTGAATCTCACCAACCATATAACTTCCTTCACCGTTGGGACATAAAACGATGTCTCCAATCTTTAAATAATGAGATACCACCCAAATAGTAGCACACGCAAGGCCGGCAGTCACTTTCTTCTTTTCAGGATGCTTCTCAAGGTAAACAGGAATGAACTCTTTATTGAATTCCCGCCATGTATTATGGAAACGACCTGTTAAGTCCATATGGATGCCAAAGTCAACACCTACAAAGTTGCCAGAAAAACATTCTTTTGCATAAATGCTTTTTGCGCCAAGCATGAGTCTGTAATATGTTTTCATACCAATCGAATTTTACCGGTTAATAAGGCTTGCATCATGCCTTGTTTTATCATTTTGTATTTCTGAAGTTTTTGGTCTAACACATTTAATTCGGAATCGATATTGGTTAATACTTGTGCAATTTGAGTCTGCTCATCAAATGGGGGGTAGCTAATCTCAATTCTTTCAATGTCACCCATACCAATATTACCTTGTGATGATGAATTTGTGAAAAAATCAATCTGCTGTAGAACTTAACTTGTTTGAAAATAATAGTAAATAAAATCTGGAACAAATGAAGTCCTAGGTCTTATTAGTGCAATCGGAGACCAAATATTAATCTCAAGGTCACTATCTAGTATTGCTACTTTTCCGACAGATGCAGCCTTTCCTAAAAGGATATCATTCTTTTGGGGTTTACACTTTTT
>JAAYJR010000163.1 GCA_012522835.1 Bacteroidales bacterium | reverse complement strand
TTTTTACCGAATTTTTCACTAATGGTTAACAATGAAACGCCCCATTTTGTGCGCAAATTAGTTAATATAAATTCATTATACTTATCATTTAAAGTAAGATGTTCTTCTTCAAAGGTAATTTCATCTTCATTAATCAGCTTAATATACTTTTCAAGGTCGGACATATTCCATTTTCTTGAAGAGCCGTTAAATGAATGGGCTGAAGGTCCTAACCCCAGATATGGCTTGCCCGTCCAGTAGGCTGTATTATGTTTTGAATACATTCCGTTTTTTGCAAAATTAGATATTTCATATTGTTCAAAACCTGCAAGACCAGCCTTATTAATCAATGTTGTGAACTGATCAAAACTATCGTTTTCAGAAAGTTCATGTAATTTTCCCCTTTTCAGAAGGTTGTAAAAAATTGTTCCTTCATGATAGGTAAGGTGATATGCTGAAAGGTGATCTGCAGGAAGTTCAAAAGTCTTCTGCAGATTATCTTTCCATTGATCTGTGGTTAAACCGGGAATACCATAAATCAAATCCACACTTATATTGTTGAATCCTGAATTTTTTGCATTTATTACAGAGTCGACTGCCTGTTGAGCAGTATGCCGGCGGTTCATCATTTTTAAATGCTTCTCCTGAAAGGACTGGATTCCTATACTCAGGCGGTTGATCCCACTTCTTTTTAACATAGCAAGACAGGCAGGATCTAAATCGTCGGGATTTGCCTCAAAAGTAATTTCGGCCTGTGGCAGGATCTTAAAATATTTATTCAGGGATGAAAAAATAGAAGTAATTTCAGGTTCTTTTAACAGAGAAGGTGTGCCTCCTCCAATATAAATTGTATCTATAAATTCACCCGGCAAATAGTTATTTTGCTGTGATATCTCTTTTTTTAAAGCTGTGAGGAACTCACTTAAATAATTTAGTTTATCAGTTTTGTAAAAATCACAGTAATAACATTTCTGTCGGCAAAAAGGGATATGAATATAAATACCTGCCATACTTTTTTGTTACTTTACCTCATAAAATTTATCTGTTATGAAGATCAAATTATTTACCAAACCCCTGTTATGGCTGGCAATTATTTGTTATGGTGTTTACTTGCCGGCCGGACAACTTCCTAAAAATACATTTATGAATATTCCGCATTTCGACAAGATCGTTCATTTTGTTTTGTTTTTTGTTTTATGTCTTCTTTTATTCAAACCCCTGAAATATCTTAAATTTAATCATATAGTATATTCACCTCTTATCTCCCTGATATTAGCTGCACTTATTGAGCTGACCCAGCAATGGTTATCCTCAAGCCGACACACCAACATAAATGATTTTATAGCCAACGTTGCAGGCATATTAGCTGCATTGGTTATTTATTCATTTTTAATTTCTGACAGGAAATTAGAAAAGTATCTATGAAGATCAAAATATCTGAAAAGGTTTAATACCTCATAATATCACTATGCTTTTCAATATCCTTGCTGATGTGCTCAAGGGTCGTTTCCTTATAAAACTTTGATATCTCATTCCTCAGCTTACTATACTGCCAGTGAACAGGGCATAATGGTTTTGACTTATCGTGTGTAACACACGGTTCAAGGCCTATAAGACAATTAGTAAAGAACTCTTCTCCATCAACATTTACAACAATATCCCAAAGAGTAATTTCACCGGCATTTTTAGCCAGAGAAAAACCTCCGTTGGGCCCCTTTGTAGATACCAATAATTTCTGCTTAACAAGATTCTGAAGAATTTTTCCCAGAAAAGGGGCAGATAGCTCCAGATCTTCAGAAATTTTTTTTATCCCGACCCTTTTATCAGGCCTGGAAAACTTGGCAAGATAAATAAGTGCCCTCAGAGCATATTTACAGGTATTAGACAACATTTTGTTTATTTTATAGGTATTTTAGAAATTCTCCTTGCATGTCTTCCTCCTTCAAATTCAGCATTCAAAAAGGCCTCTGTAATTTTTATTGCCTCTTCATCAGTTACAAAACGCCCCGGAATTGCACATATATTGGCATTATTATGCTGTTTGGCCAAAGCGCTGATTTCCGGCTTCCAACATAGTGCAGAGCGAACCTTTTGATGCTTATTTGCTGTCATGTTCACTCCCTGTCCACTGCCGCAAAAAGTTATTCCTATCTCATACTCTCCCCTGTCAATGGCACTGGCAACAAGATGGGCAAAATCCGCATAGTCGCAACTTTCGTCGGTATAACATCCAAAATCCTTATATTCAATACCGTTTTCTTTCAGATATTTCAAAACCACCTGTTTTTTTTCAAAACCGGCATGGTCACTTGCCACTGCTATAACTT
>JAAYJR010000310.1 GCA_012522835.1 Bacteroidales bacterium | reverse complement strand
TTACTGTTGAAGGCTTTTTCACTACTTACGTCAAGCCGGCTCATATTGCCGGGGATAACCTGTGGGGCAGTATCCGGGTTATATAATACCTTACAGCCAAGCATTTCCGATAATATATAACCTGCGGCATTATGAACAGCGCCAATTACAGGAAGCTGCCTCTCCCGGTCTTTTCCCGGTCCGAACCGTCCGAATCTTTCAAACAGCTCACGCTCCATGCGCTGTTCCGCCTCCACTCTCTTTAAAGGATGGTAAAAAAAGTCCTCATCAAAAACAATTCCTGCGTGCCTGTACCACCATGAAGGATGAAATACAATATCAACAGGAAGAATTGTTGAACCTATAAAACTGTTTTTTATATTATAATCCATAATAACCCTCGGAACCAGATAATATTTTTATTCTATTTTAATACTCCAGGCAAATCCTATTCCGGCCAGTCCGGAAATTTTTATAAAATCCCTTCGGTTTTTTTTCATATCTGCCTGTTTATTTTACTTTATACGACAAAACCTGAATTTACCCCTATCGACAATTCAGTAATTATTTGTATTTTTCGAATCTTAGATTTTATTTCGAAACAATAAATATATGAATTTGCTTTTAAAGTGGCCAAACATTTAAATAATAAACAAATGCAAAAAATCAGTTCAATAAAACTACTACCGGTTTATCTGATCATATTAACTATAATGGCCGGATGCAACATTAAAAGTAATGAAGATAGCAGTTCGCCCAACAAACTGACAAAAAAGGAGAAAAAAGAGGGCTGGATATTACTCTTCGACGGCAAATCTTTTAACGGGTGGAGGGGCCTCGGACTGGATAAGGCGCCGGATGGCTGGATAATAGAAGACGAAACAATTAAAATATTGCCAAAAACTAACTGGCCGAGGCAGGCTGACGGACAACCGATCCTGGGAGCTGACCTGATTACAGAAGAGACATTTGAAAATTTTGAACTTACATGGGAATGGAAACTTCTCAAAGGAGGTAACAGCGGAATAAAATACAATGTTTCCGAAGAACTTTCAGTATCATATCCACCTAATGGTTGCGCGCTGGGTTTTGAATATCAGATGATGGATGATTCAGGACTTTCCGGAAAGGCTGCAAAAGATAACAGTACCGCTGCATTATATGATCTTGTACCTCCCCATGCCAATAAAATTCTCAACCCTTTAGGGGAATTCAATTCAGGCAGGATAATATTTAACGGCAACCATGGCGAACATTGGCTGAATGGCAAAAAGGTCCTGGAATATGATCTGGGCTCAGAACAATTTGACACTCTCCTCCAACAAAGCAAATTTAAAGATATACCCGGATTTGCTGCCAAAAAGAGAGGTCACATTGTACTTCAGGATCATGCCGAAGAGGCCTGGTTCAGAAATATTAAAATAAGAAAACTAAAAAATTAATACCAAACTGCAAATCAATATAATAAATACCTGGTAACTAAAATTTTAAATTCAACCCACACTAAAAAGCTGTTCAACCTTTTAATTAGACGTACTGACAGATCCGCACAAAATGCAAATACCACCAATACATTTGCCCGGTGGTAATAAATTACCACTGACATATCCTTTATATATCAGCGCTGAATTGAAATTTCCGCATCAATGTCAGTCAGCATCTTTTTCAGCTTTTCAACCACCTCTGGATTGTCTCCGGCGACATTATTTTTTTCGCCTATATCATCTTTGAGATCATAAAGTGAAACCGGAAATTCCCCTTCCTCATCCATATTCCAGCCCAGAGTTTTTGTAATATGCAATTTCCAGTTACCATAGCGGATTGCTTCAGGTTTGCCATTTCTGGCGTAATATAAAAGAGGCCTGTCAGGAAGTTTGACCCGGGCAGGATTTTCAAGAAGTTCCCGTATGCTAATGCCGTCAAATTTTACAGGTGCGGATAATTTGGCTCCTGTGATATCAATAAATGTAGGGAAAAGGTCCATAGAAAGAACCATCTCGTCAGAGGTAATCCCGGCTGGTATTTTACCGGGCCATGACATAATGCAGGGTACACGCTGTCCGCCTTCCCAGGTTGTAGCTTTTTTACCTCTCAGTGGTTTTGCCGACTGAAGAGGTACAGGTCCGTTATCAGATGTAAATATGACAATAGTATTTTCATAAATACCCTCCTCCTTCAAAGTTTTTACAATCTCCCCCATACTCCAGTCAAGCTCCATGATAACATCTCCGTACAATCCTCTTTCGCTTTTACCTTTAAATTTTTCGCTCACATGAAGTGGAGTATGGGGCATATTATGTGCCATATAGATAAAAAAGGGACTATCACCACGATCTTTAATAATCCTGATAACCTCCTCTGTATATCTTTTGGTCAGATATTTCTGGTCAGGACCCTCCTCAATTAAATTTTCATTCTTATATAAAGGGAGCGGGGGAGATTGAAAATCAATATTTCTGTAATAATGTCTGTCCATATCATTGGAATAAGGCACACCATAAAAATGATCAAAACCGTGCCTGCCGGGCATAAATTCAGGCAGATGCCCCAGGTGCCATTTTCCGATACATGTTGTAGAATATCCGTCCTCCCTGAACATCTCAGCCATGGTCAATTTGTCTGTGCTCAATCCCCCTGTCGAATATGGGAATAACACAGCCTCATGCAAATTTGACCTTTTGGGATATTGTCCGGTTAATATTCCTGCACGTGAAGGAGTACAAACTGTTGCCGGAACATAAAAATTGGTAAAACGAATACCCCCGGCCGCCATCTGGTCAAAGTTAGGAGTTGTAAATCCTTCGGCACCAAAGCAGCCAACATCTGCATACCCCTGATCATCAGTAAAGAAAATGATAACATTGGGTTTTTCCGTTTTGCCGGAGCAGCCGGCAAAAACAATAGCATAAAACGCCAGGAAAAAGAATATTTTTTTAGAAAAAATTACTTTCCCTGTAATATCGGTTTTGTGAAATTTTTCAGTCATGGTCATTGCATTTTAATGGTGTACCTCATCCAATCTTAGAATTTTGATTGTTACCTCCGCGGAACGGGATTATCAATATGTCCTGCTGGTCTCACATTCTTACCTTTTTTACCAAGATCACCCAGGTCTTCCCTTGCCCGGTCAGCAAGTTTCATAAGACGCTCAACTACATCAGGATGCTGCTTTGCAACATTGACTGATGAACTGAAATCATTGACCACATCAAACAACAAGGGTTCGGACTCCTCTCCTTTTTTAAAATGAGGGTGGTTTTTATGAATAGCCTCCAGAGGAACGAACAGTTTCCATTGTCCGCTTCTCACCGCCTGCAGCTGTTGTTCCTGATAATAATAATAAACCTCATGGGGAGTTTTTGCATCTTGTTCAAAAATAAGAGGACGAATATCTTTACCATCTATGATCCTGTCCTTAGGCGGTTCAGAACCGGCCAGATATGCAAGGGTTGGCAACAGGTCCATTGCTGAGCACAGCTCACTGCAAACAGTCCCGGGCTTTATCTTCCCCGGCCACCACATTATAGCCGGCATACGGAAGCCTCCCTCTGCCGTTGAATAACCTCTGCCATGAAGAGGAAGGTTACTGCCGCGGCTGACATCATAATTAGGTGCATCCGCATTTACTCCTGATGCAAGAGGAGATCCGTTATCAGAAGTCCAGATAACCAAAGTATTTTTTTCAATACCCAACTCTTTTAACTTATCAAGGATTTGTCCGGTAGACCAGTCCAGCTCTTCTATTGCATCACCCCACGGCCCGTTCTTACTTTTCCCTCTGAAAGCCGGACTTGAAAAAGGCTTGGCAGAACTACCCGGCATATTGTGTGGTAAATAGATAAAGAATGGCCGATCCTTGTTCTCCTCAATGAATTCAAGGGCATTCTCTGTTTCACGCTTTGTAAGCAGGTCCCTGTCTGTCGGGGCTTCAATAACCTTTTCATCTTCCATAAGAGGCAGTGGTGGCCATTTCGACCCGTCTAAATTATCACCCAGACTCTTGCCCAGCCTGAGGCCGGTCTCCCTCGTCATATCATCACTGTATGGCAGTCCGAAGAATGAATCAAATCCCTGTCTTGTCGGAAGAAATTCATCCTGGTCTCCCAAATGCCATTTACCTATAATTTTGGTTGCATAATTCTTCTTTTTCAGTACCTCGGGAATGGTTATCTCATCAGGATTCAGTCCATAGGGAGATACCGGCCGCAGCACATGTATGTCGCGGGGATTATAATTCATGCCGACTCTCTGAGAGTAGCAGCCCGTCATTATACTAGCCCTTGACGGGGTGCAAACACAGGATGAAGAATAAAAATGGGTAAACCTTTTGCCCTCCTGTGCCATTTTCATCAAATTGGGAGTTCTGTGAATTTCTGCACCAAAAGGCTCAATATCCCCATATCCTAAATTATCGCAATAAATAACAATAATATTAGGCTGAGCCCGGTTCTGTTCTGCCGCCTCCAAACCATTGGCACCTAACAAAGCAGCAATATTTACAGGTAAAAACCACGAACTGGATTTTCTGATCACACTATACAAATTCATATTTTAAAAAATTAACTGTTTAACTTAAATCTGTAATTTATCAATTGCAATAATACTAACTCTGCAATTAAAACCATTACATAAATACAAATTGATCTGTTTTCCATACTGAAAATCTCAACAAGACCGGAATAATTTACGGCATATAGCCTTTAAGAATATTAAGGCTATATGCCGTTATTAATGATCTTTTATAAAATTTTCAGAACAAATTTCAATTATAAAATTCTAATTATATCCCGGATTCTGCTCCAGTACTGCTTCTGTGTTCTTTTCTATCTCGCTGTAAGGGATAGGCCAAAGGTTCTGGTGAGGATAAAGGTTAAAAAACGGATTATACTTATTAACCCTCTCAACCAGTAATCCCAGTCTCATCAGTGTCACCATCCGGTTTTCCTCCAATATCAGCTCCCTGGCCCTCTCATCCAGTATATAATCAATATCCACTTCCGATGACTCAACGTCCGGTGCCTCAGCCCGCCTTCTTATAACATTTATATCATCTGCCGCCTTGTCAGGATCTCCATCCATTAAATAAGCCTCTGCCCTGATAAGGTAAGTTTCAGCAAGCCTCATCTCATATTCATCACGGTGTGTATAAAATGAAGGACCGGTAGCGGTTGTGATAGATCCGTAAACGGTCTGGTCTTCGACCCACACTTCTTTTGGATGATCACCCATGCTGCTGACTTTTGCCAGGAAAGGATACCAGTCACGGGTTGTATCTGTATAACTTTCAAGAATTATTGGCAGATTGTCTTTAAACATCCATTTGCCATTGTGGTCAGATTTGGGATTATTAACTTTCAGGTCGCGAATAATATTATAGTCTGCATTTCTTTTATCCTGATCAAATCCGCTTCTGTTCCATATAGTAGAATAAAAATAATAGCTGAATTTGGTCTGGCCTGCGGCACGTCCACCGTAATAGGTGTTCGGATAAGGAATAAGTGTTGAAGTACTACCATCGTTATTATATAGCTTAAGCCTCCAGGTTCTCGGATTAAACCGGCATTCGATTTCATAGTTTGCTCCGCCGCCGGAAATATTAAATTCGCGCTGAAGAACCCAAATAGCTTCAGTGTTTCCGGAAGAACGGTTTTGATTTCCCTTTCTGAACAGATCCCAGTAAGCATCACCACCCGATGCCCATGGAAAATCAGGATTAAATGTATCATT
>JAAYJR010000371.1 GCA_012522835.1 Bacteroidales bacterium | reverse complement strand
ATTTCAGTAAACATATATCCTGCAATTGCTAAAATCAGCAATAGAGAACTGGCCAGTGAAATTTTATTTCCCAGATAATAGGATGCAGGTTCAAATTTAAATTCGATTGTATTTTCACCGGGAGGAAGGACGAGAGCCCTGAGAACATAATTTACCCTGAAATGAGGAACTTCTTCACCATTTACATAAGCTTTCCAGCCTTTTTCATAATAGATTTCAGAAAACACTGTAAGCTGTTCGGATGTCGTGTTTGCTATATATTTAAGATAGTTAGGCTGGTATTCGGTCAATTTAACAGATCCGGCCTGGTCTTTTGAAAACTGTTTGCCATCGACAAAATTTTTGAACCTTTTATCGATAACTGCTGTTTCTGCCGGATCAACATCCTGCATAGCTTCGATCTCCTCATCCGCATTTTCTACAATTTTATAATTCTCCACCAACCAGGCATTTCCCATTTGGTAAGGATTTCTGATCGGAGCCTGGTTTAGGTCATATATTATATATTTTGTATTCATCATGTTAATGGCATCCAGGCTTTGAAGTGTCGAATCAGCTGATTGCCGGTTTTGGAGGCTGGTTACAAATTGTTGCAATTCAGGCTGGAGATGGTGGTCAATAAATTCCTGGTACCTTCTCAATTTTGCCGCATGGTAACCTCCAACATTTTTATGATAGTAGGAGGTCCGTGCATCCTGGAAAGGGTTTTGCAGTGGAAGTACACGAAAATAAAGCTCTTTGTCTTTCAGTATAGCTTCATCCGCCGGCATTTTGGGGAATGGATTTTCAGCCTGTCTTTTTGGGATAAAATTTTCATTATTAAGGTATCGTTTATCGACTGTCCACAGGTCTGCCAGGATAAGGATTCCAATAGATATTATCAAAGGTGTTGTTTTGATTTTTTTAATATTCCAAAGCCAGACAGCACCGGCAGCAAGAACTATAAATATAAAAGAGCGAAATGCATCTGTCCTCAGCATTGCTTTCCGGTCTGCAATTACGCTATCCATAAGCCAGTCGGGATACCTCACAGCATCTGTAGCATTTGTAAAATTCCCGGCAATTCCCGGTAAGATTGCAAATAACAAAGCAAGCCCGGCAGTAATAATCACAGCCCATTTCAGGCCATGCAGCCAGATTTTTTTATCCGTTTTTCCGGTGATGATATTGTTCAGAGCTATAAAGCCTAACAGTGGCATTGCAAATTCAGCAATGACCAGAGTCATGCTCGGAGCACGGAATTTATTGTAGAACGGCAGGTAATCAAGCAAAAAATTAGTGAGCCACATAATATTGCCTCCCCACGACAATATGACGGATATTACTGTCGCAGACAGCAACCACCATTTATAAGGCCCCTTTACGATATATAATCCCAGGATAAAGAGAAATACAACAATTGCCCCCATATATACCGGTCCGGAAGTTGCCGGCTGATCCCCATGATACATGCTAACAGCGCGAATTGTCTGTCTCGGGTTTTGCACTCCTTTTTCCCTCATAGTCCGGTAGCTTTCGGAGTTAATACCAGGGTTGACCTGACTGGCTCCTCCCTTGAAGTTGGGTATTAGCATTGTCAGTGTCTCATCAATACCATAACTCCACTGCACCACATAATCTTTATCAAGGCCACTGGTTTTGTTTTCGTTATTGGAGGTAAGTTCAGACGGACCGCGGATTGTATCTTTAGAGTATTCCCATGAAGTGTATAATCGGGAAAAGTTCATTCCAATACCTATAACAGCCCCGACAACAAGAAACAGGAGTGCTTTAAAGAAATCAGGCAAAGTTTTTTCTTTAATTGCAAAAACCAATTGTGTCAGTCCGAACAGGGCAATCAGAATAAAGCCGTAATAGGTGATTTGCAAGTGTCCCGCCAGCAATTCAAGAGAAAAGAATAAGGCAAAAAGAATACTTCCGGCAAGGTATTTTTTTCGGAATGTGAGCAATACCCCGGCAGTCATAGGCGCCAGAAAGGCTATTGCGTTTGCTTTTGTCATGTGGCCTGCTGCCAGGATAATTAAAAAATAGGATGAAAAGGCAAATGCTACGGCACCAGCCACACTAAGCCATCGTTTGACCTTCAGGCTTGAAAGCAGGATATAAAAACCAAGCAGGTAAAGAATTATAAACGATGCTGTTGAAAATATTTTCCTGATATTTCCGGTAATAAAACCGGCCAGGTTACCCGGGTAGCGAACAGATATCATATAACCCGGCATACCACCGAACATACTGTTAGTCCAGATACCCTCTTCGCCGGTTTCCTCCCTGAAATCGTTAAGTTCTTTAGACATACCTCTCCAGTGTTCAATATCGGGCATTTGAATCACTTTACCTTCCAACAGGGGGAAGAGATATCCATAAGCAAGAACAATAAAGAAAAGGATTATTCCCAGATTTATTAAAATATTGCGTAAGCCGTTTATCTTTGTCATGATGAAATGAATTTCTAACAAAAATAAAGATTAAAAATATTTTTGCACCATAAATGGGGATAATCATTAAACAAAGCAT